>JANNUY010000866.1:0-2189 GCA_031414155.1 Acidobacteriota bacterium | reverse complement strand
CCGTGTTCCCCTCTTCCCCCGTGGCTGTTTTCTTTTTGATCTAAAGTTGAATGCAATTTGACGTAATCATCATCGGCGCAGGTGCAGCCGGTTTGTTTTGCGCCTTCACCGCCGGTCGTCGCGGACGCCGCGTGTTATTGATTGAACACGCCGCTCAGGTCGGCAAGAAAATCTTGATCAGCGGCGGCGGACGCTGCAATTTCACGAACCTTTACGCCGCGCCTGAAAATTACCTCTCAGCCAATCGTCACTTTCACAAAGCGGCGCTGGCGCGTTACACGCCATCAAACTTTATCGAGTTAGTTCAGCGCCACGGCATCCGTTATCACGAAAAAAAACTCGGCCAATTGTTTTGCGACGACGGCGCGCAACAAATCGTAGACCTGCTGCTGCGCGAATGCAGCGACGCGGGCGTAACCATTCGCACAGCCTGTCAGGTTCACTCGGTAAGCCAAACCGCTGACGGTTTCGGCGTCGCTACCAATCAAGGCGAGTTCGAATGCGGCGCGGTAGTCATCGCCACCGGCGGGCTTTCGATTCCGCAAATGGGCGCGACCGATTTCGGCTATCGCGTAGCGCGGCAGTTCGGCCTGCGCATCGAACCTACGCGACCGGCGCTGGTTCCCTTCACGCTTGACGAAGCCGACCGCGCACGTTTCGCGCCGCTCTCGGGCGTTTCGATAGACGCGCTGGTTTCGATCAATGACGCGACGTTCCGCGAAAACATCCTCGTCACGCACAAAGGCTTGAGCGGCCCCGCCATCCTGCAAATCTCTTCTTACTGGCAAGCCGGGCAGTCTGTCGCGCTGAACCTCTTGCCCGACACCGATGCGCTCGCGTGGCTCACCGCCGAACGCACCAGCCAAAAAGAACTCAAGACCTTGCTCGCCCAACACTGGCCGCAACGCTTTGCGCAGGCTTGGGCTGCGGCTTACGCGCCAAACAAAACACTCATTCAATACAGCAACAAAGATCTCGCCATGCTCGCCACGCAACTCAACCACTGGCAACTCGCGCCCGACGGAACCGAAGGCTTCCGCAAAGCCGAAGTCACCGCAGGCGGCGTCAGCACCGATGAGCTTTCGTCAAAAACGATGGAAGCGCGCCGTGTTCCCGGCCTGTATTTCATCGGTGAAGTCGTAGACGTTACAGGTTGGCTCGGCGGCTATAACTTCCAATGGGCTTGGGCATCGGGGCACGCGGCAGGCAGCCACTGTTGAATGCGGAATGCGGAGTGCGGAGTGCGGAGTGCGGAGTTTTTCTGCGCCGCAGTTTCTATGGCAAGTGAAATACGTGTTTATACGCTTGCAGTTGTTGGACTGGCATTTGAACGAGCAACGGTTGGTGCTTGGAATCGAGCCAATACAAAACCTCTTCCATCAGCGAGGCTTTCATCGCCGTGCAGCCCGCCGTACCTGAATTCGCGCCTGCCCAAATGTGCAGGAAGATGCACGAACCGCCTGACGGTTGGCGTTGCGCGCCAGTGTTGTGGTCTATGAAAACGCCCCAGCGGTATTGGTCATCTTTGCGGCGCATGTCTTCGTAACTTTGCCAATCGGGTTTCGTGATGCGGTCGCGTTCGACCAATTGGTTGTAAAGAGTGGATTGCCCGTCGTCTACACATTGCGTAGCCGCGCGCGACTGGCGGTAAGGCAATTTGATGCGCGAATCTTTCGCCGCATAACCAAACGCCGAACTTAACCGAAACACACCTGCCGGAGACTTGCCGTCGCCTTCGCGTTTGCGCGGCTCATTTGCTTGCGCGAGCGTTTCGGTGTCGCCGTGCAAGCCACGTCCCCAGGCGAGTCCGGTGCGGCCTACGACAATTGGGACGGCTGAACCGATAGGCTGCCATTGCGCCGTAATCGTTTTGCGTTCGTAGCGTTGCAACGTGCCGTTGATCGCGTTCCAGTCGGGCGTCGTAACAACGATGAGTTGCCGCGACTTTGCCAACGGATTTTCTTTCGCATCATTCATTGCTTCGCTTCCCGCCCAAAGACACAGAAAAAGACAAGCAGCCAAAATGCTTTTCATTGGTTCCTCTTATTTTAGTGCGGCGCTAAGCGTGTCCGTAGCCCGACCGTAAGAGATGGCTACCTCAAGGTTGTTTTGATTTGGCTCGGTGACGCTGTTGCGTCCAGTGCCGAGGTAGCCCTCTCTTACGGTCGGGCTACGGACACGCTTCGCGC
>JANNUY010000865.1:0-9423 GCA_031414155.1 Acidobacteriota bacterium | reverse complement strand
AACGCGCCTGCCATATTCAACAAGTCTGACCGTGACTATCACGAAAAATACAATCGCGGTAAGGACGACCCTGAAATCAAATTTGAAACCGGCTGGCGCGAAGGCACGCCGCGTTATGAACCGTCGCCGCTGGGCACAGGCGTGACGTTCGATCAAAAGATATTTTTCGACGGCGGCATGCACGCGGACTTTCGTTATAAGAGTACGTCGTCCGATTACCGCGAACGCTTCACCATCGCGGCTTGGGTCAAAGCCGACAACGAACAAGCCGGAACCATCGTCAGTAAAGTCAGCGACAGCGCGGCTGACGTAGAGAACGGCGAGCCGCGCGCTGATGGTTACGGGCTTTATCTGGTCAACGGCAAGCTGCATTTCAATCTGGTTTTTCGCTGGGGCGAAGACACGCTGCGTGCTGAAACCGCCGAGCCATTGCCGCTCAACCAATGGCAACACGTCGCGGTCGTGTTTGACGGGCTCGAACAGTGGGAACGCCGCTTGCGCATTTACGTCAATGGCACGGAGCAAAAGCTGAAGTTCAATCAACGCAGTTTCTTTTTGCTGATGGGCGGCTCAAAAAATACGTTAAAGATTGGCGCGGGCGGCGGCCCGCGTTTTCGGTTCAAAGGCGCGATTGACGACGTGCGGATGTATACGCGCAAGTTTGAAGCCGACGAAATCGCGCTGCTCGCCAACGCCGAAACGCTCAATCAACTCGCGGCCATCACGCCTGCCAAGCGCACGGCGACGCAAACGTTAAAGCTGCAACGCGCGTTTCTTGCGCAAGCTGCGCCCAGCGATTTGCAGCAGGCGTTTCAGCAACTCAATGCGCTCAAACAACAACGGCAAACTTTTATTGACGATCTGCCAACGACGATGGTGATGGCAGAAATGCCGACGCCACGCCCGACCTACCGCCTCAACCGCGGCACTTATGACGCTCCGGCTGAACCCGTCGAACGCATCGTGCCCGCCGTGTTGCCGCCAATGGCAAGCAACTTGCCGCGCAACCGCCTAGGCTTGGCGCGCTGGCTCGTAAGCAAAGAGCATCCGTTGACCGCGCGCGTCACGGTCAATCGTTTCTGGCAAATGATCTTTGGCACTGGCCTCGTCAAAACGGCGGAAGATTTCGGCTCGCAAGGCGAACCGCCTTCGCATTCTGAGTTGTTGGACTGGCTCGCCCTTGAATTTCAGATTGCGGATTGCGGATTGCGGATTGCGGATTGCCGAAATCCAAACTGGAACGTGAAACGATTGTTCAAAACCATCGTGATGAGTGCGACTTATCAACAATCGTCTGCAATCATTCAAAGTGCCGATAATCCGCAATCCGCAATCCGCAATCCGCAATCGCTTCAGGGTTTTCCGCGCACGCGGCTTTCGGTCGAAATGATCCGTGACCAGGCGTTGCTCGCTTCGGGCTTGTTGGTAGAAAAACGCGGCGGGCCTTCGGTGAAACCTTATCAACCGGAAGGCTTATACAAAGACATGGGTTTTGGCGGCTTGACCGGATATGTGCAGGCCAAAGATGAAGGCTTGTGGCGACGCAGCCTTTATACTTATTGGAAGCGCACCGTGCTGTCGCCCACGATGTCGGTGTTCGACGCTTCGACGCGCGAGTTTTGTATGGTCAAAGAGACGCGCACGAATACGCCGTTGCAATCGCTCAATCTGATGAACGACGTGACTTATGTCGAAGCCGCGCGCCTGTTGGCTGAACGCATGTTGATCGAAGGCGGAACCACCGATTCGACACGACTGGCGTGGGGCTTTCGCGTCGTAACTTCGCGCGTGCCATCTGCGGCAGAACAACAAGTGCTGCTGCGCAACCTGCAAAAACAGCAGTCGTATTTCGCCGCGCGTCCTGACGAAGCGCGCAAGCTGCTGACGACGGGCGAACGCCGCAATCGCGCTGACTTAGCCACCAACGATGTTGCGGCATACGCGATGGTGGCGAGCCTGTTGTTGAATATGGACGAAGCGATTACCAAACAATAAAGGAGAACTTTTATGAGCCTAGGTGAAATCAAGCAATACGTGTTGCAGCTTTCTTTGCACGAGCGCCTGAACTTGGCGTCTTTCATCGAAGCGCAAACCAAACTCGATGTTCAATTCAAAAAAAACACTCACGATTTCTCGCTGGAAATGGCGTGGCTAAAAACGCACCGGCACGTCTATCGCGGTCAATTTGTAGCGTTGAAGGACGGTCAATTGATTGCCCATGGCAACGATGAACGTGCAGTCTCGCAAGCTGCCGACGCCGCCGGAATCAGTACGCCGTTTTTCGCTTATCTTGAGACAGAAGAGGAAGAATCTTTCGGAGGTTGGTAATGAAGCACACGCTAACTTTCAACATTGAAGAAGATTACGACCCAAGCCAAGCCGGTATCGGCTTGCCGGTTATTTTGCGGTTAGGCTCTAGCGAAACACATGCGCTCGCCAAACTTGATACCGGCGCATCTGACTGCATCTTTCGCCGCACGCTAGGCGAGCGATTGGGCTTGGTGATTGAACAAGGCGACGAGCGCATCTTTCACACTGCTAACAGTTCGTTTAAGGCTTACGGGCATTCGATCACGCTGATCGTTGCGGGGGATGGAATTCGACGCCGTAGTTTACTTTGCGGCAGACTCTGCTTTTCAACGCAATGTGCTGGGGCGTAACGGTTGCTTCAATCGGGTGCGCTTCGGAGTGATTGATTATTACGGCAAGCTCTACCTGAGTCCGGTTGACGAAGAAGATTGAGGCGGCAACAAGCTGTCAAACATAAGGTTATGAAAACCATTCCAGATATTTCTATGGCTCTCACCCGCCGCGCCTTTCTGCAACAAAGCACACTCGGAACCGCTGCGCTTGCTTCATTGCTCGCAGGCGAAGGCTTCGCTGAATCAAATGGCCTGCCGCATTTCGCGCCCAAAGCCAAACGCATCATCTATCTGTTTCAAGCGGGCGGGCCTTCGCAGTTAGAAACCTTCGATCACAAGCCGCAATTGGAAAAATGGCGGATGAAAGACTTGCCCGATTCAATCAGGCAGGGGCAGCGCCTCACCGGAATGACCGCGTATCAAACCGCGTTTCCCGTAGCGCCTTCGCTTTACAAGTTCGCCCAACACGGTCAATCGGGCGCGACGTTGAGCGAGTTGTTGCCGCATACGGCGCGCGTGGCTGACAAGCTGACGTTCATCAAGTCTATGAATACGGAACAGATCAATCACGATCCGGCGCAGACCTTTGCTTTGACGGGCTTTCAGTTGGCGGGGCGTCCGAGTATGGGTGCGTGGCTGTCTTACGGCTTGGGCAGCGAGAACAAAGACCTGCCCGCTTTCGTCACGATGATTAGCGTGGGCAAGAACGGCGGCGATCAGCCTTTGTATGAACGCCTGTGGGGCAGCGGCTTTCTGCCTTCGCAATATCAGGGCGTGAAGTTTCACAACGGCGCCGACCCCGTGCTGTTTCTCTCGAATCCGCCGGGCGTCTCACCCGCAGCGCGCCGCCAGTTCCTCGACGATCTGGCTGAGATGAATCAACTCAACGCGCAAAAATACGGCGACCCCGAAATCACGACACGTATTGCGCAATACGAAATGGCTTATCGCATGCAAACCTCCGTGCCTGAATTAACCGATATGTCGAAAGAGCCTGCGCGCACGTTTGAGCGTTACGGCCCTGATGCGAAAAAGCCGGGCACGTTCGCCGCGAATTGCATCTTGGCGCGACGACTGGCTGAACGCGGCGTGCGGTTCATTCAACTGTTTCATCGTGGCTGGGATCAGCACGGCGGCTTGCCGCGCGGCGTCAAGCGGCAATGCGAAGACACTGATCAACCGTCAGCCGCCTTGATCGAAGACCTTACCGAACGCGGCATGCTCGACGACACGCTGGTGATTTGGGGCGGCGAGTTCGGACGCACGGTTTATTCGCAAGGCAAGCTGACGGCGGATGATTACGGACGCGACCATCATCCGCGCTGTTTCACGGTCTGGCTCGCGGGCGGCGGCGTGAAGCCCGGCATCACGCATGGCGAGACGGATGAGTTCAGCTATAACATCGCACGCGATCCGGTTCATGTGCATGATTTGAATGCGACGATTTTGCACCTGATGGGCATTGACCATAAGCGGCTGACTTATAAATTTCAGGGACGCAATTTCAGATTGACCGACGTACACGGCGAAGTCGTCACAGCTATTCTGGCGTGAGCGTTGGCAGTTTCGCCGACCTTTTTTTAGCGGTTTCATTGTCGCCTCGAAGGTTTGTTGGTATGCTCCGCCCCGCTTTAACGCAATTATCCGTTATACGCATCATCGTAATGCGCTATACAACTAAGAGAACCAGCCTTATTAACAATCCATCGGCAAGCCTTTGCTTGGGATAAAACGAATATCACGATTGCGGCTTTATCTTTATAGGCAGGTAAGCGGCATAAATTCACATTCGCCGTTTCACCTACCACCACCGACAAGAGAAACCGTCGAATTTCAATGGCGAAGCCTGCCCCGGTTCGGGGCGTGTTTTCGCGCTTTCCACCCCTTTCAACTCACTTAGGAGGAGATCAAGTTATGGCTCGCAAAATGTTCCCCACCATGCCGGCAATCGCGTTGGTAGCCTTGCTGGCCGCATTGGCTTTCGGTCAAGTGACGGCTTCGCTGTCAGGCACGGTGACTGATCCTTCGGGAGCTGTCGTAACTGGTGCGACAGTGAAGGCAAAAAATACGGCGACCGGCAATGAATTTCAGGCCGCCACGTCGAATCAGGGAACTTACCTTGTGCCTTCATTGGGGGCGGGAACTTACACGCTGATCGTGGCGGCGCAGGGGTTCAAAACCATCACGGTCGAAGGCATCAAGATTGATACGGGCGTACCTGCAACCTCAAATATCACGCTCGAAATCGGGCAGGCCAATGAATCGGTTGTCATTCAAGGCGGCGCTGAAATCATTCAGTCGCAAACGGCCAACATTACGCAGACAGTGCAATCCAGTCAGATTCTCAATTTGCCGCTGGTGTCGCGGAACCCGGTCAATTTCGTCACAAATATGGTGGGCGTGAATACGCCACGCGACAATCGCAACTCGACCATCAATGGTTTGCCCGAAGCGGCGATTGACATCACGCTCGACGGCATCAACGTACAAGACAACTTCAACAAGACCGGCGACGGCTTGTTCGTGCGCGTAGCCCCTACGCTGGATTCGATTGAAGAAGTAACGGTCTCGACCGCTACGCCGGAAGCAGCGGGCGGCGCGATGGGCGCGGTGCAAGTCAAATTCGTGACGCGCCAGGGCGGCAACCAATTTCACGGCAGTCTGTATGAATACCATCGCAACACGGCGCTCAACTCGGCTTATTGGTTCACCAACCGTGACGGCTCTCCTTACGACGTGAAAGCCGCGAAAGTCTGCGTTGATCCGAGCAGTTCGACCTTCAACCAGATTACGCAGATTGCTTACAAGGCCGACCGTTGCAACGCGCAACGCGCCGCCAATCTGTTCAATCAATTCGGCGGACGTCTGGGCGGCCCCATTCGCATTCCGTGGCTTTTCAATGGCAAGAACAAAGCGTTTTTCTTTGTGAATTACGAAGAGTTTCGCCAGCCCACACAAGTCGTGCGGCAGCGGACGATCCTTACGCCAGCAGCGCAAACAGGCATTTTCACTTATGGCACGGCGGCGGCTCCGCGAACGGTAAATCTGCTTGAAGTAGCGACGCGCAGCAACCAAACGGCGACGATAGATCCGACGATGGGCAAACTGTTTGCTGACATTCGCAGTGCCACGGGCGGCAACGGCATTACGAATCTGACCGATCTCAACCAACAACGCTTTACTTACAACCCGGCGGGCAGCGGACTGACCAAACGTCCGACGGTGCGCTTTGATGTGAACGTAACGGCCAAGCATAAAGCCGAAGCGAGTTGGACATATCAACTCGGACGCGGCGGCCCAGACTTTCTTAATGGCGTAGAGCCGGCGTTCCCCGGCTTCCCCAATCAGGGCAGCCAACCGGCTGATCGTTATACGGGTTCGTTGGCGTTGCGCTCGACGATTACGCCGACGCTGGTCAATGAAGCGCGCACGGGCTTATCGGGCGGGCCTTCACGGTTTAATCCTTCAGCGACAGCGGCCAGTTTCAATGAAAGCGTCGCCAATCAAAAAGGTTTCGCGTTAAACGTCAATGGCGCATTTGGCCTCACCAATCCTTACGTAGTGACTGCGCCCACGCGCCGCAATCCGCTCTTCCGCGATTTCAGCGATACGCTGACGTGGTCGAAAGGCGCGCACAACATCGTGTTTGGCGGAAAGATCATTGACACGCAATTGACTTACAACGCACAGACGCTGGTTCCCACCATCACCTTTGGCGTAGACACCAACGACCCAGCCAATGCGATGTTCACGACCGCGAATTTTCCCGGCGCGGCGGCGGCAGATTTGACGCGGGCACAGAATCTTTACGCCATCCTGACCGGACGTGTGACATCAATCGCAGCCAATGCGCGGCTGGTGGAAAAAGACGGCAAGTATGTTTATCTGGGCAATGCGTTCGAGCGTTCGCATCAGAAAGAGTTCGGCTTTTTCGTGCAGGATGGTTGGCGCATGCGCCCCAGCCTGACGGTGAATGCGGGCGTTCGCTGGGAAGTGCAAGGTCCGTTCACAGTGGATAACGACAGTTATACAACCGCGACGCTCAATGACATTTGGGGCGTGTCGGGGCCGGGTAATATGTTCAAACCGGGTACGCTGACCGGACGTCCGACTGAATTCATTCAGATGAAAGACGGCACCGGGGCTTATAACACCGATTACAAAAACTTCGCGCCGAGCCTCGGGTTTGCCTGGCGTGTGAGCGGCAAAAACGGATTGCTCAAACGACTGGCAGGTGACGGCGGGCAAACGGTTGTGCGGGCTGGCTATTCGATTGCTTATAACCGGCAAGGCATCGGCGATTTTCGCGGGCTGCAATCGGCCAATCCTGGCGTAGTCATCACGACCAACCGCAGCATTGCACTTGGCAATTTAACGGGTGGCAGTCTGGGTTCATTACCGCTGTTGTTGCGCGATACCGCTCGGCTCGGCCCGCCTGCGTTTCCGACGACGCCGACTTATCCGTTGGTGGGCGACCCCTTCGTGCAAAACACTAATTCGGTCAACATCTACGACCCAAACATCAAGATTCCTTACTCGCAATCGTGGACGTTCGGGGTTCAGCGCGAACTGGATAAAGACACTGTGATCGAAGCTCGTTATGTCGGCACGCGCAATTTACGTGGCTGGACGACCTACGACCTGAACTCAGTTGAATTGAACATCGCCGAAAACGGTATGCTCAACGAATTCCGGCTGGCGCAACAAAACCTGGCTGCCAATATCTCAGCAGGACGTGGCGGCAACTTCCGCTACTTTGGCCCAGGCACGGGAACCGCTCCGTTGCCCATCACACTGGCCTATTTCAGCGGGACGCCTGCGGCGCAAGCCGGCGTTGCCGCGAACTATAGTTCGGCGAATTTTGCCAGTGCCGCTTTCCTGAATACGCTGGCAGCCTTCAATCCGGTCATCTGTTGCAGCACGACGCTCAGCTATGCCGGGCAGTTGGAAAACAACGGCACGTTCCGCACGAACGCCTTGCGGGCTGGTTTGCCAGCGAACTTTATGCTGACCAATCCGGGCTTGCGTGGCGGAGCTAATTTCACCGGCAATGGTGGCTATACGCGTTACGACGCCTTACAACTCGAAGTGCGCCGCCGCATGTCGCGCGGGTTGCAAATGACGTTCAACTATCAATCTGCCCGAGCGTTTGAATCGTCGCGCGTGTCGTTCCGCGCGCCACGCGTCAATGTGCTCGACACGAATACCTTGCGGCACGCGGTTAAATTCACTTGGGGTTACGAACTGCCCTTCGGACGCAACAAAGCCTTTTTCAACAAGGTCGGTGCGGGGCTTGAACGTCTGGTAGGCGGCTGGGAATTTTATGGCTCAGGCCGTTTGCAAAGCGGGCAGTTGTATAACTTCGGCAACGTCAATCTGGTCGGCATGAACCGCGAGGAACTGAATGAAGCCTTCAAGCTAAATTTCGACGATGCGGCGAAAGTGATTTACCTGCTGCCGAAAGACATCGTTGACAACACGATTCGCGCGTTCAACACCAGCCCGACTTCGGCGAATGGTTACGGCACGTTAGGTGCGCCCACTGGACGTTACCTCGCGCCCGCCAACAGCCCCAGTTGCTTACAGGTGTTCAGCGGGCAATGTGCGCCGCAAAACGTATTTG
Source organism: Acidobacteriota bacterium (assembly GCA_031414155.1). Classification (GTDB taxonomy): domain Bacteria; phylum Acidobacteriota; class Blastocatellia; order RBC074; family RBC074; genus JACPYM01. The sequence continues at coordinate 1,158 of JANNUY010000865.1, read as the reverse complement.
TCACGGGGCCGAAATTCACGCGCTTCGATTTGAGCTTGAAGAAACAAGTCAAAATCACCGAAGGCACCAATTTCGAATTCCGCGCCGAGTTCCTGAATGCTTTCAACAACATCAACTTCTTCACTCCGACTGCTGCCGCCAACATCACGCCGTCAAACCTGCAATTTATGCAAGTGACGACCGCTTATACCGATTCGTCCAACACGAACGATCCCGGCGGACGGTTAGTGCAAATTGTGGCGCGCTTCAATTTCTGAAGCAGTTGACCATTAACACTAAGGGCGTGAGCTACGAACGATTCGTAGCTCACGCCCTTCGTTTATCGGGTTTGAATCGCGCGGTGATCATTCAGCCCGTAACGAAGCCAACAGCGGCATGCGATTGACCGCACGGAGCGCAATCCACGAAGAAGCCAGGCCCGTCAGCAAGACTGCTAGCAACAACAAGCCTAACGACCCGAGTGAGACGCGCCCGCCGCGTCCCGCCATTGCCGGGGCAATCGCAATCAACGCGCAAACGATTCCGGTCAATAACCCGCAGCCCAACAACAAAAGGTTTTCTGCCAAGATCAACCACGACAGGTGTTGCGGTTGATAGCCCGTCGCGCGCAGCAACGCCAACTCACGGCGACGCTCCAACACATTGCGTAAGACTACAGCGGCGAGTCCCACCGTACCCAACAACAAGCCCAACGCGCCGAGCGCCTGAAACGTAGACAAATAAGTATTCTCAACCTGATGAAAACTCGCCAGCCGTGTCGCCGTACTCTCAGCGTCAAAGCCGTAATCGCTCAAACGGTCTTCGAGCAACGGGCTGACGGTGGCGGGTTGCACAGCGGGTTGCATGGCTTCGATCAGGAATACGCGCTGACCGGGAATGCCGGGGAACAGGCGCGTGAACTGGCTGTCAGCCATCAGCAATTCGCCTTGCAATAAGCTGTCTTGCAACGCGGCCACGATGCGCAATTTCACGGGCGTGCCGCTTTCGTCGTTCAACTCAAGCGTGTCGCCGACGGCCTTGTGTAAGACATATGTCAGTGAATTGGCATCTCCAATTACTGGAATTTCAAATTTGAGATTTGATGAAGCGTTCAGCAAGAACCACGGATTGGCTTTCTCTTCCGGCGTTTGCGCCAACGACGAAGCAAACGTGAAACGG
>JANNUY010000864.1:0-7153 GCA_031414155.1 Acidobacteriota bacterium | reverse complement strand
CGCACGTCATCGAATTTCCTGAACCGGTTTATGTAACTTCGCCTTCTGTCAATCTCGAATTCGATTCCAAGCAATATCGCATTAGCTATGAGTCGTTTATCACGCCGCGCTCGCTTTACGATTACGACGTAACGACCAAAGAGCGTAAGTTACTTAAACAACAACCTGTGTTGGGCGGATACGATGCGACGCAATATAAGTCGGAGCGGCTATATGCCACGGCGAGTGACGGCACGAAAATTCCGATCTCGATTGTTTATAAAAAAGGGATGCGCAAAACAGGGAAGTCGCCGCTGTTTCTGGAAGGGTACGGTTCTTACGGAATTTCTAACGACGTAGACTTTTCTTCAGGCCGTTTGAGCTTATTAAATCGCGGCATAACTTACGCCATCGCGCATATACGGGGCGGCGGGGAACTGGGCAAAGAGTGGCACGATTCCGGCAAGATGATGGTCAAGAAAAATACCTTCACTGATTTTATTGCCGCCGCCGAATATCTCGTAGCTGAAAAATATACTTCTTCTGACCGACTGGCAATTATGGGAGGCAGTGCTGGGGGTTTGTTAATGGGCGCAGTCACGAATATGCGGCCTGACTTATTCAAGGTCGTGATAAGTTATGTGCCTTTCGTAGACGTGATGAACACGATGCTCGACGCTTCCCTGCCGTTGACCGTCGGCGAATATCTCGAATGGGGCAACCCGAACGAAAAAGCGGCATATGATTACATGCGCAGTTACTCGCCCTATGAAAATCTGGAAGCGAAAGCCTATCCGACAATCTTGATTCGTACCTCGCTCAACGACAGTCAGGTGATGTATTGGGAACCGGCAAAATATGTCGCACGCTTGCGTACCTTAAAAACCGATAGCAATTCTCTGCTATTCAAGATTAAGCTCGAACCCGGCGGACACGGCGGCGCTTCGGGTCGTTATGATCGCTTAAAAGATACGGCTTGGGATTATGCATTCCTGCTGAATCAATTTGGAATTAAGGAGTAACTCAATGTCACATGCACCAACCGCAACCAACGCGCTGTTTCAACACATCGTCGCCAATGCTAATCAATATCGTAACTACGAAGCTGAAGCACGCAGCACCGTCAAAGAATTTTACCGCGAGAATCATCAGAAACAGACACTTGCTTTTGTGTTAGGTAAAGAGGCTGGGTACGCCAACAAAAATCGCGCGCGGCTCGGCATTTGGGAAGCGCTCGAGCAACTCAACTCGCTCGTTGACGACAGCGACCCTGACACGGCCTTGCCGCAGATCGTTCACGCGCTGCAAACCGCCGAAGCCATTCGCGCGGATGGGCATCCGGGCTGGTTTATTTTGGCCGGCCTGATTCACGATATGGGCAAGATGCTCTGCATTTTCGGTGAGCCGCAATTCTGCGTGACGGGTGATACGTTTCCGGTGGGATGCGCTTATTCAGACAAGGTCGTTTACCACGATTTCTTTCTCGACAATCCTGATGCTCAGAATTCGATGCTGCAAACCGCCACCGGAATTTATAAGCCGCATTGCGGACTCGACAACCTGCATCTTTCGTGGGGTCACGACGAATATGTTTATCAGGTCGTCAAGCCTTACCTGCCGAATGAAGCCCTATGGATGTTGCGTTATCATTCGTGTTACGTCATTCATCGTGAGAACGAATATCAACATTTGCTGAATGACGGCGACGCCGAAAAGCTGAACTGGATTCGCGCGTTTAATCCTTATGACCTTTATTCTAAGTGCGAAACCGAGCCGGATGTCGAAGCGTTGAAACCGTTTTATCAAGACCTCATTGCTGAATACTTCCCCGATAAAATTGATTGGTAGTTGACTGATTGCAGTTTTCCTAAAGATTCAGCCAAGCGGGCGGCACTTTTCCTTGACAGATCATCTTATGATCTTGTTTGATGACGCCGCTGATATGACAGTTCTGGGTGGTTTTACCCTGGCAAAACGATTCACTAGCTAGCTTTGCGCAATTCGTCTTTTTGAAGTCGGTTCGAAATAATGGTTACAGAATTGGCGAGACATCCTAATCCTAAAAGTTAGGTCGTCTGTGCGTTTCACGTAGCTATCGAGCTTTTCCGTCCCCAACAACTTCAGTTTTTTCAAAAGGAGTCAAAGCATGAAACAACAAACTTATGCATGGTGCGCTATGTTGTGCGTCGCGTTGTGCCTGATGACGAGTCAGACGCTGGCACAAACAGCGTCAGGGCAAATTACCGGCACGGTGAAAGACGCGAACGGCGCGGCGCTCGCCAAAGCCAAAGTCAAAGCGGAAGGCATCAACACCGGCCTGAACCGCGAGACGATCACAACTGACGAAGGCACTTATACCTTCCCCCTGTTGCCGGTCGGCGTTTATACCGTCACGGTCGAACATCAGGGCTTTCGCACTGCCAAACGAACCGCGATCAACATCAACGTAGACCAAGTCGTCCGCGCCGATTTCGATCTAACGATTGGCGAAGTCAGCGCCATTGTCGAGGTTCAATCGGGCGCGGTCGCGCTCGACACCGAGTCGTCTTCGGTCGGACAGATCGTTTCGCAAAAACAAGTCACGCAACTGCCGCTCAACGGACGCAACTTTTTATCGCTGCTTTTTTTGAATGGCGGCACGGTCGAAACGAACGGCGAGCAAGGCGGGATGCGGCAAGGCGCAGGCAACGCTATCAGCATCAACGGTTCGCGCCCGACCTCGAATAATTACATGCTCGACGGCACTTCCAACACCGACACGGCGTTGGGTACTCCGGCGGTCATTCTTTCGATTGACGCGATTCAGGAATTCAAAGAACAGACGGCGACCTATTCGGCGGAATACGGATTCAGCGCCAATCAGGTCAATATCGTCAGCAAACGCGGTACGAATGACTTACACGGCACGGCCTTCTGGTTTGGTCGCCGCGAAAAACTCGACGCGAATAACTTTTTTAACAATGCGCGGGGCGTTGCCCGAACCAAGCTGAAGCAAGATCAATATGGTTTTGTGGTCGGCGGGCCAGTGTGGATTCCCAAGGTTTACAACGGACGCAACAAATCGTTTTTCCTCGTCAATTACGAAGGCTATGACCAAACGCGTGGTCAATCAGACTTACTGATTGTGCCGACGGCTGACCAATTAGCAGGTCGTTTCACTTCGCAAATCATTGATCCCGTCACTAAATTACCGTTTGCCAATAACACCGTGCCGACCAATCGTTGGTCACGCGTTGCGCAATTAGCTACCAAGAAGTTCTGGCCTGCTCCCAATTTCACCGGGACGGGTGGCAACTACGTGCGGACCCGCACCTTGCCGCTGGCGCAAGACCAATACACGATTCGTGGCGATCAGGAACTAGGGCGCTTTGGTACGTTGATGGGTCGTTACACCAACACCGATTACGCCAACATCAGTTTGGGCAGCGTTAACCAGTTGGGCGACAACAATTTCATCCAGGCGACGCGCAACTGGCAGATTTCGCATACGCAGGCGATTAGCTCGACGCTCGTCAATGTGTTTCGTGTCGGCTATATCAAAGCCAGCGCGGTGCAACACGGCGTAGCGGCTGATCAAGCCGATGTGGATGCGTTAAGATTGACCGGCGTGTTCACCGGTCTGCCTGATGTGCAACGTATGTATCCGGCGGTTGGCTGGGGCGGTGTCGGCGCTGGTCTGGCCGGTGGCGGCAGCGCTGCCAATGATTACCAGTCGAGCGTGATGCCGATGTGGGATTTTGGCAATACGACCACATGGATTCACGGCAAGCACACGACGAATTTCGGTGCCAACTTCCGCAAGTGGTCATTGCAACGCGACTTGGCGAATGACTTTTTGGGTCAATTCACGTTCAGCGGATTTTTCACCGGCAACACCACGCGCGATCATGCGATTGCTGATTTCCTGTTAGGTCTCTATTCAGGTTCCAGTGTGTTTCAACCGGCAGGTTTTGGTGTCGAAGGCACAGTGGGCAACCCGCGCCAGTTCAATTTCTGGTATCTGGCTCCTTATGTTCAGGATGACTGGAAGGTCAGTTCACGCCTGACAGTCAACATGGGCTTGCGTTACGATTTCCGCACAATTCCTTATGAAAGCAACGATCGTATGGGTTGGCGTGATTTGTCCAATCCGCGCGGCGGTTTGCTGGTAGCCGATCAAAAATTGGTCAGTAGCGGCATTGTAGGCGATTCTAGTTATTACAAATCGGCTGGTCGGCGCAATCCTGCTGACTCGCCGAAGAATGTTTTTGCGCCGCGTTTGGGCTTTGCCTTTCGTCCATTCAACGATGACAAAACCGTCGTACGCGGTGGCTATGGCATTTTCTTTGATTCCGCCGAAGGCCGCGAAATTGACGGTGCTTCTGACATCTTCCCTTACGTTAGCCGGGGCAACTATATACAGACTTTGGGGCAAACTGCTGCGTTGCAATCAACGGACAATCTGTTCCCGAACTTTGCGGGAGCCAAAGTTGCGACACCGGCGGCGAACACCTTCCTCGCGGTGAACATTTCGCCGAATCCGCGCAACCCGTATGTGCAACAATGGTCGTTGGGCGTGCAACGTGAACTCCTCAAGAACACGACGTTTGAACTCAACTACATTGGTAACAAAGGCACGCACTTGCTGATGCGCCGCAACATCGCACAAGCCCGCCGGATGTCGAATCCGGCAGCGTGCATTGCTAATCCGACCGTGGGCGATTGTCCGGTGTTGGCGCGGCGTCCGTTCACGAATTTTGTGACTTACATTGACAGCGACTTTTCTGGCAATTCGAGTTACAACGCGATGAACGCGAAAGTCGAACATCGCAGCAATTCGTTCCTGCTCACGACGGTTTATACGTGGGCGAAAAGCATGGACAACAAATCTGCCGCCGCTGGCATCGGCAACGATAACGCGGGCTGGCAAGGCTTTTTGGATAACAACGACATCCGTCGTGATCGGGGCCGTTCAGAGTTTGACGTGAATCATCGCTTGGTGAGCAGCGTCGTTTATGAAATCCCGGTCGGACGCGGCAAGAAATTCGCGGGCGGCATCTCGAAAGCCGCTGATCTCATCATCGGCGGCTGGCAGGTGAATACGATTGCGACCTTCCAAAAAGGTTTCCCAATGACGATCACGGCGGCTGACGTCGGCGGGTTGAATGACTCGCAAGGTGCTAATCGCGCTGATCTCATTGGTAACGCTTCGCTCGTTGGCACGTTAGCCAAATGGTTTGACACAGCGGCTTTCCGTCAACCGGCGGCAGGCTTTTTGGGTACGTCAGGCCGTGGCATTTTGCGCGCGCCGGGCATCAATAACTTCGACACGGGCTTGTTCAAAAACTTTGCGGTCACTGAGCGCACAAGTTTCCAATTCCGTTTCGAGTCGTTCAATGCCTTTAACCATACGCAATGGGGCGTGCCGGGGCGCAGCGTAGCGAACCAAACAACCTTTGGTGTGATCACGTCGGCACGCGCCGCACGCATCAACCAATTGGGACTGAAGTTTATTTTCTAACGGCTTCAGGTTCTCAACTTGAAAAAGCACACCCGTCAAGCTGTCATGGTTTGGCGGGTGTTTTTTCGGACGAAAGGTGCGCAGGGTTAAGGCATGAATAATCAAAAGGCAAAAGTGCAGAACTTACTTTTCTTCTTATTTGAAAAAAGAAGAAGTGCCGCACTTTTGCCTTTTGCTTTCTTGAACCTTGCCGTTGCCTTTTGCCTTTTGCCTTAATTTCGGTTCAGGCACAGACCAATCAGTTACAACGCCTCGCACAAACCGGCGAGCAAGCCTTGCAAGCCGGACGTTATGAAGAAGCTGCGCAGTCGTTTGAAAAGCTGCGCGAACTCGCGCCGCAAATGGCCGAAGCGCATGCACGACTGGGTTTGATTTACTTTCAGCAACAGCGGTTTGAATTAGCCGTACCTGCGTGGCGGCAAGCGATCAAGCTCAAGCCTGCGTTGCTGAACGCCGATGTATTTTTAGCGATGTCGCTGGCCGAGTTGGGACAGTTCAACGAAGCCGTGCCTGTGCTGGAAAAAGGATTCAAGCGCGTGACTGACGCGGCGCTCAAGCGCGCGAGCGGTTTGCAGTTGCAACGCGCTTATAAGAATACACAACAGGATGAGAAAGCTGTAGCCGTGATGCTCGAACTCATTCGGCTTTATCCCAAAGACCCCGAAGTGCTTTATCACGCCGGGCGCGTGTTCGGGAACGCGGCTTATATGGCGACGGTGAAATTGAACGAAGTCGCACCTGATTCGGTGTGGTTACATCTGGCGGCGGGCGAAGCGTATGAAAGCCAGAGCCGTTTTGACGCGGCGCTTGATGAATACCAAGCGGTCGTGTCGTTGCAACCCAAACGCGCTGGCATCTATTACCGCATCGGGCGCTTATGGCTCGCACGGGCGAAACAAGCCACCGACGATACGACTTCAGAGCCGGAAGCGTTGAAAGCGTTTGAGCGGGAACTGGCGCTCGACGCTACGAACGCTAACGCGGCTTATGAGGCGGGCGAAATCCATCGCAAGTCGGCGCGCTTTGATGTTGCGGCAAAGCTGTTCGCACAAGCCGTCAAGCACTACCCAGACTTTGAAGAAGCGTTGGTCGGCTTGGGCCGTACGTTGTTGAGTGAGGGCAAAGCGAATGATGCGCTCGCGCCTTTGCGCCGTAGCGTAGCGTTGAATGCCAACGATGAAGTTGCGTGGTTTCAACTAGCACAAGCGCAACGCGCGCTGGGTAACGCGACGGAACAGCAAAAGGCATTGGCTGAATTTCAGCGCGTGCGCAACGCCAAGCAATCAGTAACGCCGACCAAACGCGAAATCACTAAGCAAACGATAGACGCAAAACCCAATCAATAACTCATCGTGCAAAACAGAAGAGAATACGGAACAAACGGAAATAACAGAACAAACGGAAGGTCTTTTCTTACTTTCCGTCTGTTCCGTTATTTCCGTTTGTTCCATATTCTCTCTTGTCTTGTTCTGGCAACTTCTTCACCTGCCGCACAAAGCCCTATCACTTTCACCGACATCACCAAAGCCAGCGGCATTACGTTCAAACACACTTATTCGCCTAACAAAAAATACATTCTCGAATCCATGAGCGGCGGCGTGGCCCTTTTCGATTACGACAACGATGGCTGGCTCGATGTGTATTTCGTCAATGCGCCGACGGTTGAAAATCCGA
>JANNUY010000863.1:0-6463 GCA_031414155.1 Acidobacteriota bacterium | reverse complement strand
TTTTAAGCAATGGCAGCCTCAAAAGCACAAATGGATGATATGGCTCAACAGGCCGAACGCGCCGAAGCCGAACGCCTGGCCAGTCGCTATCGCCTTGAATTTATCGAGTTGGAAAAGCAGCCCGTTGATTACGCGCTCGTGCAATCGTTGCCGGTTGACATGATGTTGCGCAACAAGTTCGTGCCGCTGAAACGCGAGAACGGCCATATGTATATTGCGATGGCTGATCCTTCCGATCTGCTGTTGCTCGACGAACTCAAGGCTCAATTGCGCGTGCAACTCAAGGTCAAAGTGGCGACGCCGAGCGCCATTGAGGGCGTACTCAAAAAGGGCGACGCCTCGCAGCGCGTATTGCAGGAAGCCACGGAAGGCTTTCGCGCTTCGCTGATTAAAGAGACTGACAAGGGCGAAGAGGTTCTAGATCTCGACCGCCTCTCGAACGATGCCGAAATCTCGCCGATCATCAAACTCGTAGACACCATCGTTTTCACGGCGCTCGAAAAGCGCGCTTCTGATATTCACATGGAAACGCGCGATGGCGACATGGTCGTGCGCTATCGCATTGACGGCGCGTTATATCAGGCAGGCGATCCGATTGATATGCGCCATCATCAGACGATCATTTCGCGCATCAAGGTCATGTCAGAACTCGACATTGCCGAACGTCGCGTGCCACAAGACGGACGCTTTCGCATGCGCATTCACGGGCGCAAAGTAGACTTTCGCGTTTCGATCATTCCGACCGCGCACGGCGAAGACGCCGTTATTCGTATTCTCGACAAAGAACAAATCAACGAATCGTTCAAGGACTTGCGCCTCGAAGTCGTCGGCTTCGATCCGGCGTTGTTGCAGAACTTTCGCCGCTTTATTCTCGAACCTTACGGCATGGTGCTGGTGACGGGGCCGACCGGGTCGGGCAAAACGACGACGCTTTATGCGGCGCTCAACGAGATTCGCAACGACGAAGACAAGATCATCACCATCGAAGACCCGGTCGAATATCAATTGCGCGGCGTGGCGCAAATCGCCGTCAACGAAAAGAAAGGGCTGACCTTCGCGCGTGGACTGCGTTCGATTTTGCGTCACGACCCCGACAAGATCATGGTCGGCGAAATCCGCGACAACGAGACGGCGCAGATCGCCATCAACTCCGCGTTGACCGGTCACTTGGTGTTCACCACTGTCCACGCCAACAACGTTATTGATGTGATCGGACGCTTCATCAACATGGGCGTCGAACCTTATAACTTCGTGTCGGCGCTCAATTGCGTACTGGCCCAGCGGCTGATGCGCGTGTTGTGCGTTAAGTGCAAGACGCCCTATCAACCGACCGAGGCGGAATTTTTCGAAGCCGGGCTGAATCCGAAAAAATATAGCGACCGCGTTTATTACCAAAGCGGAAGTTGCGAAGCCTGTAATCAAACTGGTTATCGCGGACGCACGGCGATTCACGAATTGTTGAATATGTCTGACACCATCCGTGAATTGATTATTGCGCGGCGCCCGGGTTCCGAAGTGCGCCGTGCTGCCGAAGCCGAGGGCTTAGGTTCGTTGCGGCAATCGGCATTGCGGTTGGTGTTTGAAGGACAGACGACGTTGCACGAGATCAATCGCGTAACGTTCGTCGAGGCGATTGAATAACTGGGAGAAACACGCTGGCTTGCGCGCTTACCGGAAAAGTTAAACTGGTTGCAGTGCCGGGTGATTGTCAGTAAATTACGCGCGGTATTGATGAAGATCAGGTTCGGCGAGTCATTCATCCCTCAATTCTTTTCGTTTAGCTGATTGATAATCTTCGTAGCTTCTATTGAAAAAGCGGATTGAAAAGTGGCAAAAAGTGGAACGCTTATTCCCTTGGCGCGTGCAACTGTCAGCGTCGCATTCGTTCCCTGAACCGCCCGAAAGTAACCCGCCCACGAAGATTCCCCGGCTGACGAAATTTTCCTTGACCGGTTTTCTGCACCCCCCAATGATTTTTCTGTAGCTTGTTAGTGAATGGCGCAAACGCCGCTGCTGACACTGGCCTTGACGAATATAGTAACTCTTTGCGTCCGGCGGATGACCTCACGCAAGCGCATTGGCAGTAAAGGTAATTTATGAAATCGAAACGAAACTTCCGCAAATTCATGGCTCTGTTGTTGACCGTTTGCCTCGTGCTGCCAAGCGCGATGCCCGTTTTTGCTTACGGTGGCAAGAACGGCAAGAAGAATTTCAAAGAGGGGCTGAAATACGAAGCCGAGCAGCAATGGGAACAAGCAGTAACCCAATACGCGCTGGCGGTGGCGGCAGAAGCGGACAATGCGGAATACAAGTTGCGCTACAATCGAGCACTGCAAAACGCTTCGATTATGTATACGCGTCGTGGCGATGAATTGGCGAAGCAGGGTGATTACGCTGGTGCGTATGACGCTTTTCGCAAAGCCTATGGCTACGATCAGAGCAACGAGATGGCCGAATACAAGATGCGGAACATGCTCGAAATGCAAAAAGACCAGATGGTCGGCGGGGGGAGCAAGTACAACGTGGGCAACGGACGCATCGAAGCCCCGAAGGGGATCATTCAAATCAGCACTCCGCCGCGCAGCCGCGATCAAATCACGAATGTCACTTTCAAAGACATTGACTTGAAAGAATGCTTGAAAAATCTGGCGCGCAGCATGAGCCTGAACGTCATCTTCGACGATTCCGTCAAATCACAGAAGGTTGCCATCGAGTTAACTGATGTAACGTTGGCGCGCGCTTTCGATATGCTGTTATTGCTTAACAAGCTGAGTTTTTCGCCCATTGACCGCAAGACCATCATTGTTTTTGCCGACAATCCGCAAGTGCGCGGACGGTTCGAGCAAATGCTGGTCAAGACGTTTTACATCGGCAATATCAAGGCGAGCGACGCACGTAATATCATCAACGCCATCGCGCCCGGACGGCAGGCCCCGACCATCGAAGATTCCAAGATCATGGTCGTCAAGGCTACGCAAGGCGAATTGCAATTGATTCAAAATGTTCTCGAAGCCGTAGACAAAAACCTCAGCGAAGTCGTGATTGATGTAGAAATTTATGAAGTCGCGCATAACACCATGCTGCAAGTCGGCAACCAGATTGCCGCCAGCGAAGGCCTCCCGGTGACCGCTACTTACACAAATCCAACCACTGGTGCCGTCACGGAATATACCGCTGGCCGCGGCGCGTCTCTTTCTGATTTGGGGGGTGCGGGGCGTCGTATTTTTAATCGCGCTGACCGCTCTGTGAATACGAAAGCAGCGGATACGGTATCAGTCATCGGGGCGTTGGCAGGCGCGACCTTCCGTGGCGCAGGCGCAGGAGCTTTGTTGGGAATTCCGGCGTCTACGCTTAGCCTGTTGCAATCTAAAGGGAATACTCGCCTGTTGAATAAGATGCAGATACATGCGTTGGACGGCCAATCGAATACGACCAAGGTTGGGCGTAGCGTCCCGGTTAGCACGGGAGCTAATTATGGACTCGGCGGTGGAGTTGGCGGGTTCGGTACGGGAGCCGTCGGTGGGCAAGGCGGTGTTGGCGTGGGCGGTGTCGGGGCAGGTGCCCTCGGTGGCGCGTTAGGCGGTTACGGTGGAGGTTTAGTCAATAACATTCAGTATAAAGACGTAGGTTTGGTGATTGAAGCAAAGCCTAAGATTACGAATGAAGGTTACGTCGAAATCCAGATGAAGATTGAGACTTCAAACGTCGAAGCGGCTGCCAGTGCCGACCTTAACCCTTCTTTCACCCAACGTTCGCTGAACACCACGGCGCGCATACGGGATGGCGTGACCTCCATCGTGGCGAGTGTAAATCAGGATTCCAAATCGGATTCGCGATCCACTATTCCCATAATTGGAATGTTGCCGCTGATCGGACGTTTATTTTCCGCGCCTTCGCAAAAGACCGATCAGAGTGACATCGTGATTACGGTAACGCCGCACATCATTCGTTCAGCGGAAATTACGAAAGAAGACAACCTCGCTATCTTGGGTGGTGTAGTACCGCAAGGTGGACAAGGCGCGGGGATAAATCCCAGCGTCGAAGACGTGCTATTGCGCGCGCAACTCGAAGAAGAAAATGACCGCCGTTTGGTGGCGATGCAATCGGCTGTGCCTACGCAACAAGCGCCGAGCAGCCCGTTGATGGGAGCCGCCCCCACAAGCCCGTTGATGGCGGCGCGCAACAATTCCAATGTCCCACAGACCGACTTACGTCAGGTGGGGAACTTTCCGAATACGTCATTATCAGCCAATGGGTCGCCCAATGGCGCGCTGAATGGCCCGGCGGGTAGCGATACGCCGATTATCAAGCCGGTAAGCAACAATTCGATTGTGATGAAAGGCGAACCGTCGGCGGTGCGTGAAAGCCAGCCAGTTGCGGTGCCAGAAATCAAAATGGTTGTCGAGTCGAGTGGGCCGGTTGCCGAAGTAGCTGCGCCGTATAATCCCAACGCTGCGGCAGCCGTAGAATTTCAAAATAGATACCGAAAGACCGAAGCCCAACTGACTGCCGAGGCTGAAGCGGCGGCTAAACAAACCGCTTCGGTTGAAGGCGCAAATCCCGAAGCTAACAAGAACGGCGAAGGCAAGAACGGCGAAGAAGCGCCGCAACAACCTGAAATCCCGCGCGCTACGATACGCCCGGCGACCATGCCTGACCGTATTCAGAAAGCGCGGCAAGAGGCTGAATTGCAACAGGCGAAACAGCGTCAATTGGAGGCTGTGAAAGCGAAGCAAAACGTTGAACAGTTCGTGCCGCAATCGTTCCCGCCGGGACAAGTTGTCACGGCGCCGGTGCTGCGCAAAGACAACGGCATTGTCGGTGAGAGTGGATTCAGCGCGGCTCCGGCAGGCGTACGGGGAACGCAACCGATGACGCGCGTGGCGAATCTGGCTTTGAGCGCGGCGCAACCGCGTCAGCAACTGGGCAAGACGCTGGCGGTGAATTTGCAACTTGATGCGGTATTGCCGCTTTCGCAAGCGACTGTGGCGTTGCAGTTCGACGCGACCAAGCTGAAAGTCAAAGCGGTGAAAGACGGCGGCTTGTATGCCAAACCGCTCGACATCACTTTTACCGAAGCGCAAGGCGTTTTGACGATCAATATGACTTCCGCCGATGTGAAAGCCGCGAAAGCAAAAGGTCGTCTGCTCGTCGTCGAATTCGAGACGTTAGGCGAAGGCACTTCTGAAATCACGGTCAGCGGCGCTGAAACGCAAGTGCGGTTAAGCGGTGAGCCAGCCAGCGTCAATGCGACTTCGACGCAGGTGTTGATTACGCGTGAGGCAGTGAAATAGTCATGGCAGAACTGGGGGCAGAACTGAGCGGCCAACCGTGGGCATTCAGTTGCGTGGCAATACGGCGTGCGCGTCGAGATGCCGGGTTCACGCTGCTCGAACTTATCATTACGCTGGCGATTCTTTCGATTATCGTCGGAATGGCCGTGCCAGTGATGCGCAACAACGTCAAGCGCCAGCGCGAAGTCGAGTTGCGCCACAACCTGCGTGAGATTCGGATAGCTTTGGATAAGTTTCACAGCGAATGCCCCAACCGCTTCACCGAGCTCGAAAGTGATCGTCACAAAGACTGCTATCCGAAGAAACTGGAATATCTGGTTGAAGGTATGCGGGCGCGTGGAACGGTAGATAAAACGTTGCGTTACTTGCGGAGCATCCCCCGTGACCCGATGACGGGCAGCACGGACTGGGGCTTTCGTTCCACCGAAGATGACCCTGGCTCAACTTCGTGGGACGGTGAAAACATTTTTGACGTATACACCAAAAGCACGGAAACGGGACTGAACGGCACGAAGTATGTTGAATGGTAAAGTAGCAGGAAAGGCTGAATCGTGTGTTCGTCGTCAACTTCGACGGCAACCCCAACGGCAACATGGATTCACTCTGCTCGAACTCATTATCACGCTGGCGATTCTTTCGATTCTCGTCGGAATGGCCGTGCCGGTGATGCGCAACAACATTAAGCGCCAACGCGAAGTCGAGTTACGACACAACCTGCGCGAGATTCGCGATGCGTTAGATGCTTTCAATCGTGATGCCAATCAAGGCAAGTTCACTGAACTCGAAAGCGACCGTTTTAAGGATGGCTACCCCAAAAAGCTCGAATATTTGGTCGAAGGCATGCGGATTCGCGGCACGGTAGATAAAACCGTGCGTTATTTGCGGGACATTCCGCGCGACCCGATGACGAACGGCACCGATTGGGGCCTGCGCGGGTATGAAGACGATCCTGATTCGACATCATGGGATGGCGAAAACATTTTTGACGTATACACCAAAAGCACGGAAACAGGACTGAACGGCACGAAGTATGTTGAATGGTAAAGTAGCGGGAAAGGCTGAACTGTGTGTTCGTCGTCAACCTCGACGGCAACGGCAACATGGATTCACTCTGCTCGAACTCATTATCACGCTGGCGATTCTTTCGATTCTCGTCGGAATGGCCGTGC
>JANNUY010000862.1:0-14462 GCA_031414155.1 Acidobacteriota bacterium | reverse complement strand
GATGGTTTTCGGAATGCCTTCGATCAGGTTGCGGCCTTTGATTTCCATACTCAGCGGCGTGTCTACCGGATCAGCCGAACCGACTTCGAGCTTGATTTGTTCCGCCGTGCGTTCGCCGATGAGCAGGTTGTATTTGCGTTTAATAAATTGCGTGATGGATTCATCCATCTCGTTGCCCGCCACGCGCACCGACTTGGAATAGACGATGCCCGAAAGCGAGATGACCGCGATGTCGGTCGTACCGCCGCCGATGTCTACGATCATATTGCCGTGCGGCTCAGTGATGGGCAGTCCAGCACCGATAGCAGCGGCCATCGCTTCTTCGACCAGATAGACTTCCGAAGCCTTGGCGCGATAGGCCGAATCTTCGACGGCGCGGCGTTCGACCTGCGTGATCTCCGACGGAATCCCGATCACGATGCGCGGACTCACCCACGTCTTGCCGTTATGGGCTTTGCGGATGAAGTACTGCAACATCTTTTCGGTGACTTCAAAATCGGCGATGACGCCGTCTTTCATCGGACGAATCGCCACGATATTGCCCGGCGTACGACCGAGCATCTCTTTGGCTTCTTTGCCGACAGCTTCGACTTTGTGAGTGACTTTGTTGATGGCGACGATAGAAGGCTCAGACACGACAATGCCGCGCCCGCGCGCAAACACCAACGTATTCGCCGTGCCTAAATCAATTGCCAAGTCGCTGGAAAACAGACTGAAGATCGAACGTAAATTCATTCCGGTGTGGATCACATGCCTGACAACGTTGCCGCCGCCAAGCATGCTTTTGATACTTTCTAAACAGGATTCAAACTTATGACGCTGGCGCCGCTCAGGTGAGTGTGGAGATGCGGATTATTCATCCGTTACGTCTCATCCGTTTCAGAAACGCTCTAACCAGACAGTAACTAAGAGCCTCGCAAGGGGCTAAATTCTTAAGGGCCAATTTCTTGGGGGAAGATGTTTCTGTCTAGCGTCGGCAAACACAATACCTCAAAGCTCTGGCAAAATGAAGCGCCTCTAAAAAAATCTTCATCCGTCAGGGTATTTTGGGGCTAAGTATGAGTGCTGCGGCTCAACACCACTTTTCATTCACCGCGAACAGCTTCCGGTTCCCCTTACTTCATCACCCGCTGCGTCGAGCCGCAGCACTCCATCAAAACTCAAAGCGCAGGCCACACAACCCAAAATCGGATTGCGCCCCTGCGCTTAAAGTGAAACTAGATTGTGAGCCAGAGCGAGCTAGGAGATTGAGCTGTTAGCGCTGGAGAGCCGCGTATTGATCTTGCTGAAGATCCCGCTGATGCTCGCACCCATCGCCGTCAGGATGAATACTGCCGAAGCGCCGATCAAAACCAGCAACAACGAATATTCGACCACATCCTGTCCTTCTTCCTCTCGCAAAAAACGTTTTAGAAACTCCATTTCAAAAGACCTCCAAATAAACTAGCGTTAGTAATTGATCATCTGTTCGATGAGCGACGACAACCGTAGATAATTACGGGGCACTGCCATCCGCTCTTACCGCAGACAATCGGGGGAAAGACCAATGACCGTGCCGTGAAGCGCACTTTCCTTAATGCCCTCAGCCATTGCCTCAGCCATTGATTGAAGAGGTATGAATACACCTCGACTTGGTAAGTTTCATTAACGCCTAAGCCAAGAGGCACTTGGCCCAGTCGTCTGGTATGGCTCGCATCTTCAAGCTATCGGCATAGAGCAAACGCCAACGCGCAAACACACGAATACACCAAAAACATACTCAAAGTTGTAAGGGAGCAAGCTGGCTTCTGTTTCAGACGGAGCGAGATTGGTGCTAAGGGCGACCGTCTGAATGATTGGGATAAGATCGAAGCCTGTCAGGTGAACTGCTTAGGTAAGCCGTGCAAGGAGAGCTATAAAGGCATCACCACCTGACGCAGCGCAAACTACCACAATAAGAAAACGCGATTCAATAACTAAATGCTGGTGCGTCATTTTTTTCCGCACGGATGTTTCGCAAATACGGCGCGCTTTTTACAATTTGGCAACACATCCGTTACCGATAAAGACCATGTTCGTAATCCAAAACCTATTACTGGAGGAGCCATGAAACTTTTATCACCACGTTGGATCGTCGCGCTGGCGCTGTTAAGCCTGAGCGCATTCTCAGGCTTCGCACAAAGCACTGACAATAAGCCGACTGCGGCCAAACCTGCCGATGCCCGCCCGCGCGTCACGCAGGAAATCGAATCCACCTGAAAGCGCACTAAGAAATGACCGCTTGATTATAAGGCATCACGCCCCCGCCCGAACCGTAACCATTAGACAAGCTCAATTCTAGCCGGGGTCTAACTCGCTTAAGTTCAACGAACCTTCTCAATTATTCCGCAAATGAACCGACGTGCGATCAGTGTGCAACGTCAGGCGCGGGCCGCCGCCGTTGATCGTGCCTTCGATTTTGTCTTCGTTAAACGTATTTGCCGTGAACGGAAAGTCGCTCTTGAAGGTGCTGCGGCGCTCTTTGTTCATACTGACCGACAGCCCCGAAGCGCCTGCCATACGCATTTCGAGTTTGCCGCGATCAATCTGCATTGTGGAATCGCCCGTGAGTTGCAAACCATCAAAATTCAGATTGGTGCGGTCGGCTTCAACTGCCAGACTGCCGCGCACATTGTTAAGTTGCGAACTCTGTCCGCGATCAATGTCTAAACGAATCTCGCCGGACATATCGTCCAAACGCAGCGGCGTGCGGTCGGCGTGCAAAACGTGACGGCCTTCAAAGCCGCGCACTTCGGCAAACTCAGAGCGGTCTACGTCAAGCGTGAGATTGAGTTGGCGCGGCGCGCGAATCTCCCACTCGATGCGCGGTCGCGTACGATTCCAGCCAATCAAATTTGGCTCACCGTAATTGGCCTTGATCGTCAACGGAGAGCCGTCGCCGCCCGTGATTTCGATGTTCGTCCTTTCGATGGCGCGTTGCGCAGGCTCTGCGCTCGTGTTGTCGTTAGCGCGCGCAAGGATGCGCGCAACGACTTCGACTTCGGGGCGTTCCCATGCGGTCAGGCGCAAAGTGCCTACGTCGGTGTTGACGCGCAGGTTGCCGCCGGGCGCGAATTCAATCGTGCGGTTAAAGTTTTTGGTTTGCGCGAATGACGCGATAGGCAACAGCAGTGCGGCGAGCAAAGCAGTTATTCGAATAGTTTTCATATCGTTCTCCTGATAAGGCTCCTGAAAGGTTAACCTGAAATGTGAATTTGGCGCGCTAGTGAGTGTTACGCAAAGCGCCAACGTTTCAGGTGCAACGATTTTTTTATTCGTGCCGTAAGGCGACCAGCGGGTCTACGCTGGCTGCCCGCCGTGCCGGAATCCAGCACGCCAGCAAGGCTGTCAGCAACAACAGCCCCGCCACCAGTGCGAACATCCACGGGTCAGTCGCTTTCACGCCGTAAAGCATTTCAGACAGTTGATTGAATATCGAACGCCGATCACCCGACTGGCTTTGCAACACGCGCTTCAGCACGTAACCGCCTGCGGCTCCGCACACGATGCCCGCGACGACCAGCTTCATTCCCTGCCCGATGACCATGCGCAATACGTCACCAGCTTGCGCGCCCAACGCCATGCGAATGCCGATCTCGTTCGTACGCTGTGTGACCGCATAACCCAATACGCCCGACAACCCAATCGCCGCCAGTACCAATGCCAGCAAGCCGAAGAAGCTCAACAGGCGCGCATACAACCGCTCTTGCGAAAGAATGTCGCTGGCTTGGCCGAGTTGAGTTTTGAATTCTTTGACGGGCAAATTACTGTCGAGTTCGCGGATGGCTTGCCGCACGCTGCTTGCCAGCGCGGTCGGTTCGCCGGTCGTGCGAATGACGAAATTCACACTGCCAACATTCTTGAGTTCCTGCCGCCACGGCGTAAACATCAAGGGTTCGATCTCGCCCCGCTGGCTGCTGTATTTTGTGTCGGCAACAATGCCGATGATTTCAAGCGGACGTTTGGTTTCAGACTCGGTGATGCGCTGACCAAGTGCGTCACCGTTCGGGAAATATTTGCGCGCGAATTCTTGATTTACAACGGCAACAAAAGGCGCACGCATATCGTCGCTAGCCGTGAAAACGCGCCCGCGCAACAAAGGAATTTCAAGCGTAGCGAAAAAGTTTTCGCGCGCCATCTGGCAATTGGTTCCGTGTTCATTGCTGCCGCCTTCTTTTTCGCCCGGCAGCAACACTGTCGTATTCCATGTGTTCTGACCGATCATCGTGATCGTTCCGAAAGTCGCCGCGCGCACGCCAGGCAGCACGTCGAGCCGCGCTGTGAGCTGTTCATAAAATTGCATGAGCCGTTCGTCTTTGTATCCGTTTTGGCGTGGCGAAAGTTCAAACAGCAACAAGTTGTCTTGATTGAAACCGACGTTGACCTGCTGCAAATTCCGCAACGTGCGGATGAACAAACCTGCGCCCAGCAACAGCAACAACGAGAGCGCGACTTGCACAACAATCAAGCCTTTGCTCAAACGCGAAACTGTCGTCGCCGTACGCTTGCTTTGTTTGAGGGCAGAATTCAAATCCAGCTTCGTCGCACGCAACGCGGGTACAAGACCGAAAAGAACGCCGGTCAGAACTGATACGCTCAACGTAAACAGCAAGACTTTGCCATTGATTTGCAATTCGAGATCAGTGGGTAAGAGGCCAGTCAGCGCGCCCAGCGCAGCTTTGCCCCAAAACGCGACCAGCACGCCAAAGGCACCGCCTAGCAATGACAGCAGCACGCTTTCGGTCAGCAATTGGCGAATCAAACGCCAGCGACTTGCGCCTACGGCTAAACGCAAGCTGATTTCCGAACCACGCAAAGCAGCGCGCGCGAGCAATAGGTTGGCGACGTTGGCACAGGCGATCAGCAAAACCGCCGCGACGACAGCGAATAATCCATAAATCGTACGCGATTGCAGCGAGCGAATTTCCATTCCGCCCTGACTGCCTGAACGCGCAACCAGACGCGGATATTCTTTGGCTTCGAGCTTGTCTTTGGTCACGTCTTTTTCACGCCGAGGCGCGGGCATCGCGTCGAGCGCGAGGGTTTGAAACAGGCCGTTCAAACTCGCCTGCGCCTGTGCTTGCGAAGCGCCCGGTTTCAAACGCCCCATCAAATGCACCCACCAATACGGCGGATGTTCGGCGTTCGCTTGGGCACTGTTTTCGCCCAACAACATCGCCTCAAAGGTAATAGGAACAGTCACGTCAATGAGCGTGCCTATTTGCAACGCGCCGACAAAACCCGGCGGCGTGATGCCAATAATCGTGAAAGGCTTTTGATTGATCGTCATCTGCTGGCCGATGACAGCGAGGTTCGCGCCGAAACTTTTCTGCCAGTAATGATGGCTGAGAACCGCGACGGGCGGCGCGCTGGCCTGGTCATCGCTCTCGTTGATCGTGCGACCGACGATCACCGGTACACCCAAGCCCGCGTAATAGTTGCCCGACACGCATTGCGCTTCGACGGTTTCGGCCTGTTGATTAAACACCGCCGTCGTTCCAAACAACGGCGCGTGGGCAAACAATTCTGCCAACGGACTTTCAGATGATCGCTGCTGTTCGGCGCGCAGCTTGTCGAACGTGTCGGCGCGGAACATCGAAGCCCCGCGTGTGCCCGGCTCAGTCGGCACAAAAACTCCGCGTGAGCCGCCATTGCGATAGCGTTCGCCCGAACGCCATTCAAACAACACCAACTGTTCGGGTTTCTGCACAGGCAACATCCGCAACAGCACGGCGTCTACCACGCTGAACAGCGCCGTATTCGCGCCGATGCCCAGCGCCAGCGACAACAGCGCCACTGCCGTAAAGCCTTTGTGCTTCCACAACATTCGCGCGCCGTAACGCAGGTCTTGCCAAAGTGTTTGCATAACTTTATTCCTCGTGAATCATTCACAACGCAACGCAATCATCGGATCAACTTTCGTCGCTCGCCGTGCAGGTAACAGGCAAGCGATGAGAGCAACGGCTAATAACAGCAAGGCAATGGCGGCGTAAGTCAGCGGGTCAGTCCTGCTCAGGTCGTGCAAGAGCGTCGCCACCCATTTCGACAAACCGACAGCGGCCAACAAGCCTGCCACCGTGCCGAGCGCAGCCAACGCCATTCCCTGCTTGATGACTAAGCGCAAGACATCAGCCGTTTGCGCGCCCAACGCGAGCCTGACGCCGATCTCATGCGTACGCTGTGTGACCGCATAACTCATCACGCCATAAACCCCCGTCGCCGCCAGCAGCAAGGCGATGACAGCGAATACGCCAAAAATGACGAGGCTGAAACGGCGCGCGTCGAGCGAACTGCTGACGACTTCGTTCAGCGTTTGAAAGCGTAAGAGCGCCTCGCGGTTGAGCGATTGGGTCGCGTCGCGCAACGCAGGAATCAAGGTCGCGGCGGGCAGTTGAGCGCGCACGACGTAAGACTGATTCGACACTTGCCACCATTGCGGACGCTGCAACGAGTGAGCGTAAACCGTCGGCGCGGCGGGTTGATCCAGCCCTTCGTCGCGGATATCGCCGACGATGCCCACGATGTGCAAGAGATCTTTGTCGCCATCCATATTACCGAATTGGATCGTGCGTCCAATTGGATTTTCGCCCGTCCAATACTTCGCCGCGAGCGATTGGCTGATGACGCAGGCATCGGGCGCACTGCCTGAATCGGTGGCTTGAAACGTGCGGCCTTGCAACAAAGGAATGCCCAGCGCCGCGAAATAGCCGCCGCTGGCTAACCGATATTCGGCATCGCCTTTCGTCGCCGGATTGCCGTCTTTTTGAAACGCACCGTTCGCGCCACGCCCTGAGAGCGGCAAAGCGTTGACGGCTCCGGCAACGGTCACGCCGGGCAAGCGTTCAAGCCGTGCGAGCAATTGTTCGTGAAACTGTTTCAGTTGCGCTTCCTGCGCTTTATCAATCGTCGTCGGCAGCGAGAGCGTCATCGCTACGGCGCTTTCGGGCTGAAAACCCGTGTCGGTGCGCATCAATTTCAGGAAGCTGCGTCCGAGCAAACCCGCGCCAATCAACAAGACCAGCGTGAGTGCGATTTGGGCGACAACAAGCGATTCGCGCAAACGATTGGCAAGGACTGACGGACTCTGCCCGCGTCCAGCTTCTTTGAGTTGCGCGTGCAAGTCAGTGCTGGCAAAGCGCAACAACGGCAGCAAGCCCAAGACGACGGCGATGACGAACGACAGGCCGATGGTAAAAAGCAACGCGCGCGAGTTCACGGCAATTTCAGCGATGCGCGGCAAGTTGTTTTCGTTGAGACTGAGCAAGAGGTCTACGCCCCAAAACGAAAGCAGGATGCCGGGCACGCAAGCCAACGCGGCGAGCAACAAATTCTCGGTGATGAATTGCCGCGCCATCCGCCAACGCGAAGCGCCCAACGCGGCGCGTACACTGAATTCCGCCGTGCGCGTGAAGGCTTGCGCCAAAATCAGATTGGCGACGTTGGCGCAGGCAACGACCAGCAATAAACCAACCGCCGCAAGCATCATCCACAAACCGCTGCGCACGGCGTCGGTCATGGATTCTTTGAGCGGCGTCAACGAAACATCCGTCAAATCAATTTGCTTGCCATGCTCTTGCCGCAACTGTTTGCCGATCAGGCTGACATCGGCGCGTGCCTGTTCCAGTGTGGCAGCCGCTTTCACTCGTGCGACAACCCGCCAGTTGTGCGCGGTGCGCGAAGTTTGCGGGCCTTCGACTTCGCGCGGAACCCAGATGTCTGCGTCTTGCGGATAACCGCCGCCCGGCGGCAGCACGCCGATGACGGTGAACGAAGGGCCGTCTACGTTAAGTTTGACGTTGCTGAAATCAGTTCTGCCGCCCAACTGGCGCTGCCAAAAACCATGGCTCACGACGGCAACAAACGCGCCCGCGCCGGGCTTCGATTCTTCGGGCAGGAAGCCGCGCCCTAATACGGGATGCACGCCGACGACGCGAAAGAAATCGCCCGACACCCAATAAGCCCGCGCCTTTGCCGTTTCTTTGCCGCCCGTCACGACGATGCCGCCGCCCGCATATTGCGCGACCGCTTCGAGCGTACGTTGCCGCGCACGCACGTCCTGATAATTCGGCTCGGCGAAATTGATGCCGACCCCGCGTTCGTTGACTTCGCGCAATTGCACGAGGCGTTCGCTGTGCGGAAAGGGCAGCGCGCGCAACAGCACGCCGTCCACTACGCTAAAGATCGCCGTCGTCGCGCCCATCCCCAACGCCAGCGTAATTACAGCAATCAAGGTGAAGCTCGGCCTTTTCATCAACATTCGCGCGCCGTAACGCAGGTCTTGCCACAGCGTATTCATAGATTCTCCTCCCTGTTGGTCAGGGCAGTTTGTCTGGTTTTGCAGAATCGGGACGAACCGGCTTTATCTCACAAGCGCCGTGCCACAGATCACAAGCGCCGTGCCACAGCCCAAGCAGAGCTAACCGCTTGATTCACAGCGCACCGATTGAAAGGGCAGGCTAAACAGCGTCCGCTTTCGGGATGGCTGAATCCCGAAAAAGAAATCTAAAAGCATGTTTAGAAATTGGATGTCCGCTTTAGCGTGAGAGGAATTTCGCCACGAAGAAGCACGTAAACCACAAAAGGAAAGAAAATTTTTGCGGCTCTTGCGCCTCTTTATGGCGAAATCCCCCGGTCAGGTGAAGGCGGACATCAAATTTCAAAAGAGGCTCAAGGATGCACAGATTCAGCGCGTGCCGTTCGTGAGGCCGGTGTGTTTAGCGATCCAATCCGACATCAGCTTCAACGCGATTGGTGCCAGAGTTTCTTCGATTTTGGCATATTCGGAAAAAGCCCCGGTTTGGGAGGTTTGAAACAGGTGATTGAGTTTGGGCAACTCAACAATTTGAAAATTTTTGTTGCCGCCTGCGGTCAGGGCTTTGGCAATTTCAGGCAAGTTTTGTTTGGGCGGCACTTGCAAATCAAGCTCGCCATTGAGCGCCAACACCGGCACTTTAACTTGCCGCAAAACCAGACGCGGGTCGAAGGTCAGGAAGAAACGAAACCAAGACGAATTCACCGATTTGCCCTGCGCCTTCAGGGTCGCTTCAAGCGCGCCCTGCTGCGCTTCAGGAACCGCCGCAACTTCAGCAGCGGCTAGTTCAGCCAATTTCTTTTCGGCGATGGCGGCATCTTTTTCCGTTTTGAGAATCGCAAAAATCTTTTCCTGAGTTTTTCGGTTTAAGGCAATGGCCGTCTCTGGCGCGCCATCGGCACGCGCCATCAGTGCCGCTTGTTCATAAAGGATTTCTTCGCCCGACACACCGGGACCTGCCATCATTACGATAAAAGCGATGTCGGACGATTTCGCGGCACACATCGGCGCAATGAGACCGCCTTCGCTATGGCCGATCAAGCCGAGTTTTTTCGGATCAATTTCTTTGCGCGTCTTCAGGTAAGCGATGCTTGCCAGCACATCGCTCGCAAAATCTTCGGTCGTCGCGGTGGCAAAGTTTCCGGTGGATTTCCCTAGGCCTCGATCATCAACGCGCAGCACGGCGATCCCGTTGCGCGTCAAATAATCGCTTAATACCCAAAACGGTTGATGCCTGAGCAACTCTTCATTGCGGTTTTGCGGACCGGAACCGCTGATCAACACGACCGCCGGAACCGGCCCTTGCGCACGCGGCAGCGTCAACGTACCGGCGAGCTTTAGATTCGCGGCGGGGTTGTCATACGCGACGTCTTCGGCGGCGTAAGGAAACGGCGGTTGCGGCGTTTGCGGGCGTTTCGGCGGAGCCAGTTCTGCCGCGGTCGCGCGCTTGAAATCAAGCGGAAAGGTCGCTCCGCCTTGCGAGAATTTGCCCGTAATTTCCTCCCCTTTGAGCGTGCCTTCATAAGCAGCGCCCAGCGCTTTCATCTCGAACTTGAGCGACTGCGTTTCGAGCGTAACAGTATCTATTTTTATGCCATTCGCGCCCTGATCGGGGCTATCCATCGTGCCGCGCCACTTGCCATCGGCTTCCGCCGTGAAATGCAGCACCAGTTTCAGTTTCGCCGCGCCGACATCCAGCACGCCGCTCCAATCGCCTTTGAGTGAAGTTCCGTTCTGCGCCAACGCGCTGCACAACAGCGTGGTATAGAAAAATAAATTGAAAGCCAGTGCGGTTCTTAGTCTTGTTCTTAATTTCATTGTCGCGTTCCCTTGATTATTCAAGCCAAATGCCTGCCAGTCATTTAGCAGTCATCTTTTTTTACGAAGAGAGAGCGTATCTCAGGCTTCAGGCTCGGAACAAATCGAACGCTTGGATGCACAAAGTCAAAGTTGAAGAATCATCTGTCTTTCTAGCGGCTTTGCTGCTGAAAATTACGAATCAACTGGCATGCTTCAACGCCCCAATAAAAAACTGCCGCCGCGAAGTGGCCTCAAACACTTCGCAGCGGCGAAACAATCATCACGATGAGTGGTGGCTGAAAGTTATCAGCAGGTTGGCGGGAACACCGGTATCGTCAGCGTCGCCGCGTTAGTCGTCGTCAAGGTATGCAGGTTGTGTCCGCCCGTGAAGGCGCTCGGTTGCGAAGCCGCGTTGGTGTTGCGGTTGAGCGCTGCGCCGACCAATGCGCCGTCGCTGGCCGACCAGAGTTTCATCCAGCCGGAGCGTCCGGCGGGAATCGCTACGTCAAGTCGGGGCGTAGTGCGCGGGAACGCACCATCTAAACGATTTCGGAATTGGCACGACCCGCCGCGTCCGGCAAAGCTGTAAGCCTTTTCGGCGTCGTCATAAATCAACCCCGCGAAATCGCTGACGGAATCGAGTCCGCGGGCGAGATTGCCTCCGATGCGGTCGAGTATGAGCAAGGTGTCGTTGCCGTCAGCGCGGCTGGGTAAGTTGCTCAAGGCCATCGTGCGCGGCAACGCGCTGTAATTCACACCGTCGAATTTCAGCGTCGCCGCCGTGGCCGTGTCGCCGTTGCAAAGTTCCGCGCTGCCAGCCAGCGCCGTCGCGCCTTGTGCCGCAAGGTTGGCCGTATGGCCGCTGTCGAATTTCACGTATTCATCACCGATGAGATAGTTGAAATTCGTCGGGCAGCCCGTGGCCGGATCAACCGCGACCGCCATCAAGAAGCCGTTGGTGCCTGGGTCTAAATCAGACATCAGGAAGGCCGCCGTCTGATTCGGCGTCAGGCACAGATAGCTGTCAGCCACCGAACACGAGTCGCCGTCAATGAAAAACAGATGCAATGTCGCGCCCAACGTCGGGTTGGTATTGGTCAGATTCACCCGCGTATTGCCCGCTGCCGGATTAGAGGCGTTGGACGTATAAGTCGGGAAGATCAACACCGAACTGCCGTTCGCAATCGGTATGCCCGGCCCGAGCGGCGCGCAATCGAGCCGGTCACAATATTTCACGACCATCTGCGCTTCGTTGGAGCCGTTGAGGTCTGCGTCGAAATACGCTGTATTCAGAATGCAGAACTCGATGCCGTTCGCGGTGCCACCCGCGACTTGCACGTTGTATTTGATCGTGAGCGTTGAGTTCGCCGGAATCGCGCCGTTCCACGTGACCTTGTTCGCAGTGACGACCACCGTGCCCGCCGCCGCGCCGCTGATCGTCGCCGTTGCGTTTGCCGACAAGCCAACGAGTTCAGCCGGTAACATCGCTACGAATTCATCAGTCGCGTTGTTGGGCTGCGCCGCGTCGGTGGGGTTCGTCACTGTCGCCATCACTTGCAAGATCGAACCCGGCCCCGTGCAGGTCGCGGGGTCTTGCACTGCCAACGTCAGCGGCGAGAAGAAGCCGAAATCAATCGTGAGATTGCCGTTCGCTCCATCACCGTCGCTCGCCGGTTCTGTGCCTTGAATCAAAGTTATCGCGCCCGTCACCGGAGGCGTCACCGATGGATTCAGGTTGTCAGAACCGTTGTCATCGTTGTCAGCATCGTTGTTCGGTGACGCATTACCTTTGGTGCTGATGCAATCAATCAACACGCCGCTGCCGCTGAAATTCGTGCTGTCTACGCGCACGAAATAAGTCGCGGGATAGAGTTGCGTGAACTGATAACCGCCCTGCGCGTCTGACGTAGCTGTCGCAACTGATATGTCAGTAGCGACATTGAACGCGCCGTCGCCGTTGTCGCGGAACAGCGTGAGCTTGACGCCCGCGATGCCCGGCTCAGTCGCGCCGCGCGTACCGTTGCCGTCTTTGTCTTTCCACACAGCGTTGCCGATCACCATGTTGTTGACGATGAAGCCAAAGTCTACGGTCAGGTTGCCGTGCTTGTTGTCGCCGTCCACGGTGGTGTCGGGTTCGGTGTCGCCGCTCAAGGTCACGAGTCCTGATGTGATGCCGCTGGTTGAGAGCGTCGCGTTGTCAATGCCGTTGTCGTCATTGTCGAGATCGTTGTTGGCCGTCGCACTCGTCGGAATCGAAGACAAGCAATCTTTAAGAACTCCTGGCAACACGCCCGTGCTGAAGTTGCTCGCCGCGAGACGTACGAAATAACCAGCCGGAATCAATTGCTCGAATTTATACAAACCGCCGCCGCTTGTGGTCGTCGTTTTGATCGAAGTGAGTTCGGCTGCTTCGAGCGTGCCGTTGTTGTTGGCGTCTTTGAGCAACTCGACCAACACGCCGTCAATGCCGGGTTCGCCCGCTTCGGCTTTGCCGTTGTTGTTGGCGTCTTTCCATACGAGGTTACCCACCGTGAGCGGCGCAAAGAAACCAAAGTCAACGGTTGAATTGCTTTGCTTGTCGTCGCCGTCAATCGCCGTGTCAGGCTCATCGTTGCCTTTGAGCGAGATCACACCGGTCACGATACCGTTCGTCGCCGGAGCATTGTTATCAATGCCGTTGTCGTCATTGTCTTCGTTGTTGTTGGGCGTTGGGTCATTCACACCGGACGACACGCAATCTTTCAAGATGCCCGCCGTGCCGAAGTTCGCAGCCGCCACGCGCACAAAGTAATTGCCGGGCGTCAGGTTGATGAATTTATAAGCACCGCCGTTTGCCGTCGTTTGCGTAGCGACCGCTGTCGTTTCGTTCGCATCAAGCGCGCCGTTGTTGTTGGCGTCTTTGAGCAGTTCCATCGTGACGCCGTTGATCGTCGGTTCGTTCGCGCCTTTCAGCCCGTCATTGTCATAGTCTTTCCAAACTAAGTTGCCGACCGACATCGGGAAGAAGAAGCCGAAATCAACGGTGAGGTTGCCGTTCTTCGCGTCGCTATCAACCGCCGTGTCGGGTTCGCTTTCGCCTTTCAACGTAACGAGTCCCGATGAAATGCCTGTCGTCGCAGGCGTCGCGTTATCAATGCCATTGTCGTCGTTGTCGGTGTCGCCGTTCGGGTCAGCCACCGAAGTGGATGACGAAATGCAACCCGCCAACAAACCGCCCGCCGCGAAGTGACTCGCCGCGATACGCACGACGTAACCGCCCGGCAACAGGTTGGTGAAGTTGTACTTCCCTCCTCCGGCTGTCGGCTGCGAACTAATCGTTGTCGTCTCAGCGCCGTTGATTGCGCCGTTGCCATCAGCATCGCGCAGCAATTCAACGGTGATGCCGTCAATGCCCGGTTCGTCAGCGTCTTTCAGGCCGTCGTCGTCGAGGTCTTTCCAGACCAGGTTGCCGAGATTCATCGGCGGATAGAAACCAAGGTCAGCCGTGAGGTTGCCGTTGGCTCCGTCGCCGTCGGTCGTGACTTCGGCGTTGCCCAACAGATTGACGATGCCTGACGTAACGCCGCCAGTCGCGGGCGTCGGGTTGTCAACGCCGTTGTCATCGTTGTCTTCGTTGTTGTCGGCGGAGTCGCTGACTGTGGATGACAAGCAACCAACCAGTTTGCCCGTGCCGACGAAATTACTCGCCGCCGCACGCACTGCGTAACTGCCCGGCGTCAGGTTTTGGAAGTTGAACGTTCCGCCGCTTGCCGTCGTCAACGTAGCTACTGCCGTCAGTTCAGCACCCGCGAGCGAACCGTTGTTGTCGGCATCGCGCAACAGTTCAACGGTCACGCCGTCAATCGCCGGTTCGTCAGCGTCTTTCAAACCGTCGTTGTCGTAATCCTTCCAGATCACGTTTCCGAGGTTCATAAACGGATAGAAACCAAAATCAATCGTCGCATTGCCATTGGTTCCGTCGCCGTCAACGAGTGTGTCAGGTTCGGTCGCGCCTTTGAGCAAGACTGCGCCGGACGTGATGCCGCTGGTCGCAGGCGTCGCGTTATCAATGCCGTTGTCATCGTTGTTTTCGTTGTTGTCTGCCGCATCGCTCACCGTAGACGAAGCGCAATCTTTCAGCACTCCTGGCAACACGCCCGTGCTGCTGAAATTGCTCGCCGCCACGCGCACGAAATAAGTGCCCGGCGTCAGGTTGGCGAAGTTGTATAAACCTCCGCCTGAAGTCGTCAGCGTCGCAATCGGCGCTGATGTGTTCGTGTCTTTCAGCAATTCAACCACGACGCCATCAATGCCCGGTTCGGTCGCGCCTGTTCGCCCGTCGTTGTCGTAATCC
>JANNUY010000861.1:0-5470 GCA_031414155.1 Acidobacteriota bacterium | reverse complement strand
GTGGCGATTTCTCCACCGGTGAGTTTAGAGGCTTGTTCGCGGGCGATTATGCGAGCGGAGAATTTTATTTATGAGTGGCGTTTCATTCTGAGCTTGCGGCGGACGATGAAAGAGAAAGTGAAATTATTTCCCTGTCAGTTTGAAATGACGCCGTTCTTTCGCATCCGCCATCTGTGGGACTGGGACGAAATCTATCAACGCCACAATGGCTTCGATGGCGCGCAAGGCTATTATGACAACGCGAGTTCGCTGCCGTTTATTCCGCACATTCGTATTCCGACAGCAATCATTACGGCGCAAGACGATCCGTTCATTCCTTTTGAATCATTCCGCGATGAACGCATTGCGAATAATCCGAACGTTTTGCTCGTGCCGACTACGCACGGCGGCCACGTAGCTTTTTGCGGACAACCGCAGCCCGATGAAGACCGCGGCTGGGCGGAAGCGCGTGCCGTTGAATTTTGTAATGTGGTGTGGACTGCCAGTCCGCACGGGGTTTAGGGCAGGTGTGGACTGGCAGTCCACACCACATTTACTTCGCCGCCGCGTAACTGCGCAAAGGATGATAAAGCGTATCGCGTTCGACAGCCTCAAAGCCTGCTTCCTGAATTAGCCGAACGATTTCGTCTTTGCTTGCGCCTTGATCGCTTTCGGCTTTTTCGGCATCCACCTTGTAACTTTCCATCAACTCGCCGCCACCCGTAATGGTTCCATCCAAATCATTCGCGCCGAAATGCAGCGCGGTTTGCGCGAGCTTCTTGCCGAGCATCACCCAATACGCCTTGATGTGATCGAAGTTGTCGAGCATCAGTCGCGACACGGCGATGACGCGCAAACTGTCAATGCCGGAAGGACCGGGCAAGTGCGATAACTGTGTGCCCGGCGGATAAAACGCCAGCGGAATGAAGCATTGAAATCCGCCCGTGCGCTCTTGCTGTTCGCGCAATCGGACGAAGTGGTCTACCCGGTCTTCCGTCGTTTCTACGTGGCCGTAAAGAATCGTCGCGTTGGTCTTGATGCCCGCTGCGTGAACCTTGCCCGCCATATCGAGCCAGCGATTGCCGTCGGTTTTGTGCGTACAAATTTCTGCCCGCGTCTTTTCGGCGAAGACTTCCGCGCCGCCGCCGGGACACGAATCCATGCCTGCGGCTTTGAGTTGGGCGATGACCGCTTCGTCCGTCAGCTTGTAAAACTTAGCGAAGAAATCCAGCTCGACCATCGTGAAGGCTTTCAGGTGCAACGCCGGAAACTCACGTTTCAACGACGAAAGCAAATCGGTGTAATAAGCAAAGGGCAAGCGCGTATTCAATCCGCTGACGATGTGCAATTCCGTCGCACCTTGCGCCACGGCGTCGCGCGCCACTTGCAGCGATTCGTCGAGGCTGTGCGTATAGCCGCCTTCCTGATTGTGTTTGACGAAAAAGCCGCAGAACTTGCAATCGGCATAACAATAATTCGTCGGATTGAGATGGCGGTTAACGTTGAAATAAGTCTTGCGGTCATGCTTGCGACGGCGAACCATGTCTGCCAAACGGCCTACGCCATGCAGGTCTTCGCTACGAAAGAGCGTGAGGCCGTCGTCAAAACTCAGCCGTTCGTTGGCAGCAACTTTTTCGACAATGGGTAAGAGTGAACGATCAATAAAAAAGTTATTTTGCATAATCACTTTGGGCTTACGGGTTGTAAGCGTTCCTTTAGAAATTTTTCGACATTCGCCTTTTCCAACTCGCCGAACGCGACCAACGCTTTGCTCGTGACGATGTCGCCGCTCGCGCTGAACTCATCCACCGACAGCAGCACATTGAACGGCGTACCCCACAAGCGAATATCTTGCGCCGCCGTGCGATAGGCAAAATGCGAAGACTTGCGGCGGTCTTTCTCTTTTTGCGATTCGATGACAATGGGGTAAGTCGGTTGATGTTTGTTGAGATACTCGCGCACTTCGGCGGGTTTGGAATACTCACAGATGCCGATGACTGCGAGTCCTGCGTCTTTGAACTGCTCGTACAAAGCTTTGACCGTCGCGACGTCGTAATTGCTGTTGTGGCACCACGCAGAAAAGAAATGTATGAGGACGAGTTTCTTGCCTGCTGCGAGTTTGCGCAGGTTTAGGCTCTGGCCTTCCAGCGTTTTGTAGGTGAAGTCTTTGAACTCGAATGGCTTCTCGTGCAGCGGCGCGTATTCGTGTTCGTGGTCTTGCGCGAAAGCAGGGAAGCAAGCGAACAAGAAAAAGAAAAGAATCGCCGTCGCGCTCTTCCGTCGCGTAGCGACAGGCTGACGGTAGTGGGTTTCAACCCACGGGAACGTCGCGCAATGGTTTCTGCGTCGCGTCAGCGACGCTTGAAACGTGCGTGCATTGAGTTCCGAAGGATTCAACCGTCGCTGACGCGACATCGCAAAACAGCTAACGTCTTTCCGTGGGTTGAAACCCACGGCTACCGTCAGCCTGTCGCTACGCGACGGAAAACCATTCGAAGCGCTGCTCTTTTTTGTCATCGTTTATCCCAACAAAAACACATCCGCTGCAATCGTCACAAACAGGATGATGCTCACATAAGCATTCGTCGTAAAGAACGCCATATCCAACCGTGACAAATCGTTCGCTTTCACCAGACTGTGTTGATAGACCAACAACACCGCCGTAGCCAGCAATCCTACCAATCCAATCCAATGCAAGCCCGTAATCACGAACACCCACAACAACGCCGTGAACATAAACAAATGCAACAACCGCGATACCAGCAACGCATTCGCTATGCCTAACGATTGTGGAATTGAGCGCAAGCCTTGTCGCTGATCAAAATCTTTGTCCTGACAGGCGTATAAAATATCGAAGCCCGCCGTCCACAACATCACCGCGAGGCTCAACAACAGCGGTACGGGCGAATCAAGCGCGCCGCGCACCGCGATCCACGCGCCCGTCGGAGCGATGCTCAAACACCAGCCCAACACCAAATGACAAAGCGGCGAAAAGCGTTTGGTATACGAATAAAAAAACACCGAACCCAACGCAATCGGCGCAAGCCACAGCGTCATGTGATTCAACATCGCAGCGGCCAGAAAGAACAGCGCCGACGAAGCCACGACAAACAGCGTGACGAATTGCACGCTCAACAATCCGGCAGGAATCGCCCGCGTCGCCGTGCGCGGATTGGCTGCGTCGAACTTGCGGTCTACCAAACGATTGAACGCCATCGCCGCCGAACGCGCTCCGACCATCGCGATGAGAATCCAGAACAACACGCGCCCGCTCGGCAAACCGCGCGCCGCCAGCACTGCGCCCAACAAAGCGAAGGGCAAGGCGAACAACGTGTGTTCGATCTTGATCATTTCCAACGTGGTTTTCAGGTCTTTTAGCATAACAAAGCGTTTCAACAGACGAGTCTCATTTGTTGAGGGGTTTATTGGCCTTACACCGCAGCAAATAGTTTTTGATAGCCAATAAATTCGTTCGCCCAATGACCATAGACACCGATCAAATCGCAATCTCTGCACCGACAACCAATGTAAAGCCACCTCACATCATCGCTGTCTTCGTATAGCGATACGCCAACCGTGATTTGAAAAACTGGATTTTCACAGACACAGATACATTGCTCAGGGTTTGCGTCGGCAAGGTATTCATTACCATCTGCCATCGTATGCAACGAATCACACGCTACGCATTTACGCTGGGCAACACCTTCCTCGTCATCTAAAAATAATTCAAAGAATGTCCCGCCGCATTTACACTTGGCATGAACCGCTTGGTCTACGGGGTATTCGTTTAAGCGGCTATATCTTTTCATCTCCACAATGAGATCATCCTGCGTCTCGCCATAATAGTATTTGCCTTTTTTTCTGACAGCCATATTACTTGTTCTCTGCCGTCCGTCGTCCGGTCGGTTTGCTGCCTTCCCAGCGCGTCTCTTGTTGATGCCCCACGCCCAGATGATCCAACAGCCGATGCGTGAAGTGTTCGACGAGATCATCAATGGTTTTCGGGAAGTGATAAAAGCTCGGCATTGCGGGTACGATTCGTACTCCGAGCCGCGCGAGCTTGAGCATGTTTTCGAGATGAATCGCGTTGAACGGCGTTTCGCGCGGAACCAAGATCAGCGGGCGATTTTCTTTCAAAAACACATCCGCCGCGCGATGAATCAGGTCGCGCGAGATGCCGTGCGCGATAGCTGCCAGCGAACCCATACTGCACGGAATGACGATCATCGCGTCGGAAAGATAAGAACCGCTCGCAATCGAAGCGCCGATGTCGGCGGCGGCGTGCAAGATTATTTTTTCAGCGTCGTAACCGACCAACTCTTTCACTACGCGACGGTCGGTTCCGGCGACGTTGAGGCCGAGTTCTTCGTTGACGACGCGGATGCCGGCTTGCGAGAGCGTGAGGTCTACACGGGCAACTTCGAGGCTGGTGCACAACGCCTTCAACAGGCTTTGCGCATACACCGAACCGCTCGCTCCCGTAATGCCCACCGTGATGTTTTTCATTTGTTTTGCGGGTTCCATTCGACCTGCCAGCGACTATAGGTTTCACGCGAAAACGTTGTCAAGCTGCGGGTTGGCGCGCTATAACGCTTGTAACTATTATGGATCAAGCACGACTTACCCAACTGTTACACGACGTAAAAAACGGGCAAACCGACATTGACGAAGCCCTCGCGCAATTGCGCCATCTGCCTTTCGAAGACTTGGGCTTCGCGCACGTAGACCATCATCGCGCGATTCGTCAGGGCTTTCCCGAAGTTATCTTCGGACAAGGTAAAACCGACGAACAGATTGCCGCCATTGCCGAAAAGCTGTTGGCACGTTCGTCGAATTTGTTGGTGACGCGGACTACGGCGTCGGCGTTCGAGCGTGTCAAAGCCATTGAACCAACGGCGACTTATCACGCCACTTGCTCTGCAATTGCTGTGCACAAAGACGCGACGATTCACGGAAACGGATTGATTGCGATTGTTACGGCGGGAACTTCTGACATTCCCGTGGCCGACGAAGCCGCTGTGACCGCCGAACTGATGGGCAATCGCATCGAACGCATCTTTGACGTAGGCGTCGCGGGCATCCATCGCGTATTGAGCAAGCGCGAACTTTTGCAATCCGCCAAAGTGGTCGTCTGCGTCGCGGGCATGGAAGGCGCACTGCCTTCGGTCGTAGGCGGCTTGGTCAACGTGCCGGTGATTGCCGTGCCGACCAGCATTGGTTACGGCGCGAGCTTTCACGGCTTGGCCGCATTGTTAGGCATGCTCAACTCGTGTTCGTCGAATGTCACGGTCGTGAATATAGATAATGGCTTTGGCGCGGGCTTCGTGGCGAGCCTCATAAATCGCGGGTGAGCTTCAACACAAAGGTGCAAAAGAACAAGAGTAGTGTCCTAAAGTTGTGTTGCTAGCAACCTGCAAGACGCGAAGCGTGTCCGTAGCCCGACCGTAAGAGAGGGCTACCTCAAGGAGGTTCCCAGTTGGTTCGGCTTCGC
>JANNUY010000860.1:0-3513 GCA_031414155.1 Acidobacteriota bacterium | reverse complement strand
CTTTCGCCACGATGCTGAAATTGACTACCACATCGTCTTTAACTTTGACCGCGCCGCCCGCTTTGGAATACGGCGTAATGCCAAACAGCGATTGCTTGAGCGTATATTTCCCCGTCGCCTTAATTTGTTGCGCCGTAATCGTCGCCGCCACCGGCACGCCAATCCGTTTCGTTACGCCGTGCAGCGTCAAATCGCCTTGCACCATGAAGCTGTAACTGTCTCCGCCCAACGGTTTCACTTCGCCCACACTGACTGACTTAAAAATAATCTTGGCGTATTTGTCAGAATGCAGCACTTCGTCGTGCATGGATTTGGTGATTTCGGCGCGGTCTTTTTCGCTGATGCCCTTGTCGGCGACGTTAAGCGATTTGGCGTCCATCTCAAGCTGCAACGAACCGCCTGCCGCGCCGCTCTCAGGCACGGTGACGGTTCCGTTGAACGTGGCTACGCCGATGTTGTGGTTGTGCGCGAGGGCTGAGAGCAATCCGCCTTTGGCGACGTAAACCCACAAGTTACTTTCGGCGGCGATGATTTTGTAGGTGCGGGATTTTTGCGCAGAGCCAGTAATGCTACTGTCAACTATGGTCAGCGAGCAGATGATGATTACAATAAAACGAATAGTTATTTTTCTCTTTTTCATGAATTACACTTTCCGACAATGTCTCAAACTAGCAAATCAGCGAAAGCCTTAATGATATATTAGGCAACCTCTTTACTTATCACGCTCGCCATCTCTCGTAAGTTTGCAAATTCAGGGTTAGAGAGAATATCTACCTCTCCCAGGCTTGCCATTTTAAGCTCTTCTCTGGCGCGATTAAGCCTAGCAAGCATCGGTAAAATAATTGAATTTGCGTGACTGACAAAAGACTCAATGTCCGAATCATTTACAGGAATTTTATAGCCTCTGGGACCATTGGCAATAATAACGCTCGCATCTCTAAGTTTTGAAATCACATTTGACCTAAGCTGGTGCTGAGTTACATCTAATTGAGCATTTGCCTTTAAGTGATCTAGTATTTTCTTTGTTGGGACGAAAGCCTTATCGCTAACAAACTGAGCGTGAAAAAGCAGGTAGCTTAGCGTTTCGACTTGCAGCCTAACATTCTCATCAGCCGCGCTGTCAGCCCGCATTTTGCCGAGGAAAATTCGCGCTTGACGGATGCAGTGCCGTCGAATGTGTAAATTCAAGTAATTGGGTTGTGATACCTCAAGACTAGCTTCAGGTTCAGGAATTGACTGCGGCGGCCAGACATCAATCCCAATTGAACACTTAGTTAATAACTGGAGAATTTCTTGATGCCGTGGAGACAGCTTATCGGGGTCCAGACACCTCGCCATACTGCCAGAGATAATATCTGCAACTTGGAGTAAAACAACATCCGTGCTTTTGGCAAATCTGAACGTCTGTGTCGAGAATAAGTTTGGAGGAATAACTCGATCTAAATATGCCTTGAACCCCTCCATGAATTCTTCGCTTCCGTGCTCATCGGCTGTGACGTCAAGATTTTCAAATATTCTGTAGACGCGCTCATACAAAAGACGATGAAGGTATTTAAAGAATGATCGCTTCCAAGCCAACCCACTATTTTTGTATAGCTCTCTTTTATCGATTGCTAGGCTAAACGTTCTAAATCCAATTTCATTTAAACTATTGAGCAGCTTTATTCTTCTCTCATCATTGCCACCGATCTTACTGGACTTCACCTCACCAGCCTGAAAATACTGACTTCTTATTAACTCCGCAGCCTTTTCCTTCGTTGCCAAGTCGCCTTCAGTAATAAAAATGATAGTGATAATAAAAAAAGCTGACACTCCATCTTTTTCAATACTTATACTTGTGTCGCCATACTCATCTACAAAACAGTGGACTTTTTGCATTATATCTTCACCTTCGACAGCGAAAATGCCATAGCGCGATTCGCTATTGGGCCTTCGCCACCACTGAAAAATTAATCGTCATCTCATCACCTACTTTAATCGCCCCCAAAGCATCGGCATAGGGCGTAATGCCGAAATCGGTCTGTTTAATTTTGGCGCTTCCGTTGGCGTTGATCGCTTCTTTGCTAAACGTAGCCGTCACGGGAAAGCTCACCTGCCGCGTTACGCCGCGAAAGATGAACGTGCCAGTCAGCGTGAAGGTACGTTTGTCTCCGTCTTTTTTGAGCGCCGTCAGCCCTGCCGCTTTGAACACGATCTGCGGGTATTTATCGCTTTCGAGTACCTGCTTTTGCAGCACGTTCTGAAAACCTTTGCGTTCAAAATCGCCCATCGTCTTGTCTACGTTAATAAGCGACTTGGCTTCGACCGAAAGCTCGAAGGCGGTTTTCGTTTCATCTTTCGGCAAGGTGAGCTTGCTAGTGTAAGTCGGCACCGAGATGGTATGCGAAGGATGCAAGCGGCGAATCGCGCCTTCCTGCGTGAGTCCGATGGTGATTTGGCTTTGCGTCGCGTCAATCGTGAATTGGCGCGGCGCGTTCTTTTGCGCGAAAGATAGGCAAAACAAACTCAAGCAAACCAACCAGAGCATTGACCAATGGCTTGAGCGGCTCCGCCGCAGTGATGTGCGGAAAGGCTCCGCCTTTCCGGTAAGTGCGCTAAATGATCGGGCTACGCCCGCATCATCTCTCAGGTTCATCAACAATTGATTCACATCCTCGTTTGCTTAACCCGCGAATGCGGGTGGCAGCATAAAGCCTGGGGTGAAGGCGAATGCCGAACCCCAGGTAAGCAGCCGAATGATTACGAAGCCCGCAAAGCGGGCGAAAGCTATTGATCTGTCGCCTGTTTCACAGGCTTACTCGCAATTTGGCATCGTTTCCTGGGGCTAACGCCCCAGGCTTTATGCTGACGCCTGCTTCGCAGGCTGCAAACCAATGGCTACGATAATCAGTTCCCTGTCGAAGCCGTCGTTTCCTCTACGCCCAGCACCCATTTTAAGAACCACACCGTTTCGCGTTTCATCCGATCAAGTTGATGGCGCGGTTCCTGCAAGCCGTGGCCTTCGCGCGGATAAAACACCAATGACACTGGCACGTTGTTTTTCTTCAGTCCTAAATACAATTCCTGCGCTTGTCCGACGGGTACGCGCTGGTCGTTGCCGCCGTGCAAGATCAGTGTCGGCGTCTTGGCCTTTTTGATGTGCGCCATCGCGGAGCGCCCCCAATAAGCTTCGACGTTGTCGTAAGCCGTGCCGTTGAAATAGCCTTCGAGATAACGCGGGATGTCGTTGGTGCCGTACATCGAAAAGTTATTCGACAGTCCCGCGCCGACCATCACGGCTTTGAAGCGATTGGTTTGCGTCAGCGTCCACGCGGTCATATAACCGCCGTAACTCCAGCCGGACTGGCCCATCTTTTCACCGTCAACGAGGCCGCGTGCGATGAGCGAATCAATACCGGTTTGAATGTCCTGATAATCGCCGATGCCCCAGTCGTTGACGTTCGCCGTCACAAACTTTTCGCCGTAGCTCGAACTGCCGCGCGGGTTGGGATAAAACACGAACCAGCCTTTGCC
>JANNUY010000859.1:0-14588 GCA_031414155.1 Acidobacteriota bacterium | reverse complement strand
GCGACAGCGGCTTCGACGATTTGCGCGATGGCGGCTTCGTCGAGCGCAGCGGGCAGATAGGTTTCGATCACTTTGATTTCACCGGCTTCTTTGTCGGCGAGTTCGGCGCGTCCGGCTTGCTGATAGGCTTCGACGCTGTCGCGCCGCTGCTTGACCAGCGATTGCAAAATCTTGAGAGCTTCGGCGTCTTCGAGCGGAGCCATTTTTTCGATCTCTTTGTTTTTGAGCGCGGTCTTTACCATGCGCAAGACGCTCAGTCGGTCGGCTTCTTTGGCCTTCATGGCGGTGGTGATGTCCTGGTTAATGCGTTCGAGAAAAGTCATTAAAGCGTAGCTCCTGAGTCGTTGATAAATTGCCCAAAGTCACGTTATTAAGCGTTGCCGCGCCTTGTTGTGTCAATCTTTAACTTTCACGAAAGGCTTTATTTACAGGGTGAAAGCGCGGTTGCGCGGTATGGGCAAATTTGTTAGGCTCCGCCCTCGTTTCTGGTCGCGTTTTTATAGGCGAAAGTGGCGGAACTGGTAGACGCGCTAGACTTAGGATCTAGTGCCGTAAGGCGTGGGGGTTCGAGTCCCCCCTTTCGCATAGCCCGCTGGCTGGCAAATACCAATCCCACCTGTGCATTTTTTAGCTCGTCATCAATTGATTCGGCGATTGGTTCGGCTCCGTTAAGGCAGGAAGCTCGCGCACGAGTGGACGAGCGGGTACATACAAGTTTTGGAATCTTGAAAAGAAGGAAAGACCGTTGAAATCACAAGTCACAATCACTGATGTCTCGCAGGTCAAGAAAGACCTTGCCATCGAAATTCCCGCCCTCGAAGTTAAACAGGAAATCGAAAAAGTTTACGACGCTTATCAACGTCAGGCGCAATTGCCCGGCTTTCGACCGGGCAAAGCTCCGCGCGAAATGATCAAGATGCGTTTCAAGAACGAAGCGCGCAGCGAAGCCATTCAGCAACTGGTTCCGCACGCGTTGCAACACGCCATCGTGGATCATCAGTTGCGCGTCGTGGGCGAACCGGCATTGGCTGACGTAGACATCGGCGAAGACAGCGTGCTGCGTTTCAAAGCGACGGTTGACGTTATGCCTGAGTTCGAGTTGAAGGAATACAAGGGCATCGCGGTTACGAAACAACTGCGCAAAGTCGAAGACAAAGATGTTGACGCTATTATCGAACGCTTCCGCGAATCCACCGCCAAGTTCGTAGATGTGGCAGAGCGCGCTGCGCAAGCGGGCGATTTCGTCACGGTTGATTTGACGGGCACTTATCTCAATCCAACCGCCGCGCACGAAGAAGAAGGCTTGAAATCTGATGGCGTAACGATTGAACTCAATGCCGAAGGCGTGCAAGCCGAATTCAACGAAGCGTTGACTGATGTGAAAGTGGATGACGTGAAAGAGTTTCGTGTGGCCTATCCCGAAGATTTCACTTCGGAAGGGTTGGCAGGCAAGACGCTGGATTTCACGGCGACGGTGAAAACCGTACAGGTGAAAGAATTGGCAGAGGTCAATGACGAATTTGCCAAAGCGAGCGGCGGGGCCGAATCGGTGCAGGAAATGCGCGACAAGGTTCGTGACAACATGGTGAAGATGGCCGAGCAGGAAGCCGACGCGAAGCTGCGCGAAGACCTGGTTGAAAAGCTGCTGGAGGATTACGATTTCGCCGTGCCTTTGGTGTTGGTCGAACAGCAAACGCAGGATCGTTTGCGCCAGTTCGCTTATCGGTTGATGTCGAACGGCATGCCTGAGCAATATCTCAATCAGATAGATTGGAAGGAACGCGCCGCCGAAGCGCGCGTCTTTGCCTTGCGCGACATTCGCGCGGCGCTGGTGGTCGGGCGCATCGGCGAACAGGAAAATCTCGAAATCACGGAAGAAGAAATTAACAACGAAATTGCTGCGATTGCCTATGAACAGGGCAAATCATTTAGCGAGGTGAAAGCGAGTTTGACAAAGGAGGGGACGCTTCCTAGTATCGAATCGCAGTTGAATTACAACAAATCTCTTGATTTGATCGTTGCGAACGCGCAAGTCACCGTAGAGGAAGTTACCGCCGAACAACTCGCGCAAGCGAACGCAACTGCCGATTCAGCAATACCGTCCCCACAAAGTCTTGAGGCTGACACACCCATAGAACAGTCTGGAACGGCAGGCATTGCGGCTACGGAATAACCCCGTCGTCGTTTTCGCGGAGTCGGTGATTGAGCCGATTTCTAACCGCGCAGCTTTACCTAATCAGGACGCTGCGACTTTCCCGTAATCAGGTACATAAAGCAGTTATGATGGAACCGAAGAATTACTACGTGCCGACCGTAATCGAGCAAACGCCGCGTGGCGAGCGCTATTCCGATATTTTTTCGCGTCTGCTCAAAGACAACATCATTTTTTTGGGTACGCCGATTGACGACACGGTCGCTAATCTGATCGTGGCTCAAATGCTGTTTCTCGAATCAGAAGACCCTGACCGCGAGATTTCGCTTTACATCAATTCGCCGGGCGGCTCGGTGACAGCGGGTTTGGCGATTTACGACACGATGCAATTCGTCAAGAATCCGGTCACGACGTTTTGCATTGGGCAATGCGCTTCGATGGGCGCAGTGCTGTTAGCGGCGGGGCTGCCGGGACGCCGTTTCGCGTTGCCAAATTCGCGTATTCTGATTCACCAACCTTCGGGCGGCGTTTCAGGACAAGCCAGCGACATCAAGATCGCGGCGGAAGAAATTCTGCGCATGCGCGAACGCATTAACGAAATCCTCGCGCACCACACGGGCAAAACGGTCGAACAAATCGAAAAAGACGTAGACCGCGACCGCATCATGAGTTCGACGCAAGCCAAAGAATACGGCTTGCTTGATCTGGTGATTGCGCACCGCGAATAACAAACACCGCGAATAACCGGCGCGTTGAAACCGCGCCCGCGCTTGTAAGCAAGTTCGGGCACGGTTTACCTTCAGCGTATGCAAGATCAGCACTCCCTTCACGACGGAATTTCCGCGCCAGAATCACTCGAAGGCATCTCCTCTGCTATGCCAGGACGACACGTATTGCGTTGTTCGTTCTGCGGTTTAGGCGAGGGCGAAGTCGCGCGCCTGTTCGAGGGACATTCCGGTTATGTCTGTGACGAGTGCGTAGACGTTTGCGTCCAACTGTTAGAAGACTTCCGTGAATTAGGCGTGAAGGCTCCATCGTCAGTTCGTCCGTGGTACAAAAAATTGCTGGGTAGCGTGGCGGCGAGCGATTGCAGCTTCAACCATCACGACCGAAATAATCCGCAGGGCGCGAGGCTTTTCCCCGGTAATGACGCGCAGATTTGTGATAAATGCGTGCGGGCTTGTGAAGTGCTGAAATCCGGCATGATTTTTGGATAAAAGGTTCGTAGTCTCTTTGTAACGAAACAGCGGAATTGACCAGTAAGGTAAGTAACCCCTCATTTGTTTGTGAAAAATTTCAGCGGACGGCTATGATGCCGCAGGTCACGCCTTGGGCAAACGCGCATGACCGCGAGTGACAGTTTCTCTTCTTCAAATGATTCATCCCACATTTAACTGCATTGGCACAGCGGAGGCGACACGGTGAACCGACGCGGCGAAGATACATTGCGTTGCAGCTTTTGCGGCAAAAGCCAGAACGAAGTCAAAAAACTCATTGCCGGTCCGACTGTCTACATTTGCAATGAATGCATAGACATTTGCATCGAGATCATCAGCGACGATGCCCAACAGGAAGCCGCTGCCGCGCGTCCGCCACTGCCGCGCCCGTCTGAAATCAAAGTCTTTCTCGACGAATATGTCATCGGCCAGGACGACACCAAAAAGAAACTCGCCGTCGCCGTTTATCAACATTACAAGCGCATCGAAATGATGAAGCGCCGCACCGATGTCGAAATTCAAAAGTCGAACATCCTGCTGATGGGGCCGACGGGGACGGGCAAGACGCTACTCGCGCAAACGTTGGCGCGCATGCTCAAAGTGCCTTTTACGATTGTGGACGCCACTACTTTGACCGAAGCGGGTTACGTGGGCGAAGACGTTGAGAATATCATTCTCAAACTGTTGCAGGCCGCGAACGGCGATGTCGAACGCGCGCAACAGGGCATCATTTACATTGACGAAATTGACAAGATTTGCCGCAAAGATGAGAACCCTTCGATCACGCGCGATGTGTCAGGCGAAGGCGTGCAGCAGGCGTTGCTGAAAATTCTGGAAGGCACCATCGCCAACGTGCCTCCGCAAGGCGGGCGCAAGCATCCGCACCAAGAATTTTATCTGATAGACACGTCAAACATTTTGTTCATCTGCGGGGGCGCATTTGTTGGGCTTGATCGCGTGATTCAACGGCGCATCGGACAAAAGGCGTTGGGCTTCGGCGCGAACATTCGTTCAATGGCGGCGGCGCGTTCGTCGGCGAATATGTTCCAGCACGTCGAACCCGAAGACCTCATCAAATATGGCTTGATTCCTGAATTCGTAGGCCGCCTGCCCGTGCTGGGTACGCTGCAAGAGTTGGACGAGAAGGCGATGATTCAGATTTTGACTGAACCGAAAAACGCGCTGCTCAAGCAATACCAAAAGCAATTCGAGTGGGACAGCGTCAAGTTGAAATTTGACGATGACGCGCTGCACGCGATTGCGCGGCAGGCTTGCGAACGCAAAGTCGGCGCGCGCGGCTTGCGCATGATTCTCGAAGAACTAATGCTCGAAGCGATGTACGACCTCCCCAATCAAAAGAAGATCAAGGAATTCCTTGTCACGGCTAAGATGGTCGAAAGCCGTCGCACGAACGTCTTCCCGTTGGAAAAAGCGAGTTGATGGCTTGCCCCAGGCGTAATCAAAAGATGTTCCTCCCACAAAGAAATGGCAGCGCCACGGCGAGCGCGCTGCATTAAGCCACAAAATTTCCAAATCATTTTTGCAGCTTTTGCGAAAAGCTGAAGTAGTCATAGAGGTAAAAGACTGATGCAAGAATTTCACGACAGCACCCCCAACGACGTAGTCCGTTATCCGATGGTTCCGATACGCGATGTCGTCGTTTTCCCTCACACCAAAGCGGCTTTCGTCATCGGACGCCCTTCGTCGGTGCTGGCTTTGGAAGAAGCTCTTGCAACCAACCGCATCATTTTTCTAGCGACGCAACACGACGCCACCGTCGAAGACCCCAACCCCGAAGATATTTATCCTGTCGGCACGCTGGCTTATATCGCCAACTCGTTGCGCAAGCCTGACGAAGCAACCATTAAAGTTTTAGTCGAAGGCCGTGAGCGCGCCTCCGTGATGCGCGTCGAGATGCACGACGGCGTGATGATGGCTACGTTGCGGCGCGCGCCGGTCGTGGCCGAAAGCCCGCGTCGTTTGGCTCCATTGGTTACTCGCGTCGCTGCGCTGGTTGAGCAATACGTCAAAGTTTCGACCGACGCGAACCTCGAACAGGTTCAAGCCGCGTTGCGTCTCGCCGATCCAGGCCATCTCGTAGACCACCTAGCCGACAAGATGAAGCTTGATCTTGCCGACAAGCAAAGCTTGCTCGAAGTTTATTCGACGCACGAGCGGCTGTTGCGCATGATCGAAATTCTCGAAGTCGAACTCGAAAAGAACAACATTGATCGCACGGTTTCGACGCGCACCAAGCGCCAGATGGAGAAGCAACAGCGTGAGTATTATCTCAACGAAAAGATCAAAGCCATTCACAAAGAACTCGGTCGCAAAGACGAACGGGCCGAACTTGAAGAACTCAAAGAAAAGATCGAAGCAGCAGGCATGACCGCCGAGGCTTATGACAAAGCCATTGCGGAACTTAAGAAACTCGAACAGATGCCGCCGATGTCGGCTGAGACGACGGTTTCGCGTAATTACATTGACTGGCTGATCGCCATGCCGTGGCAAAAAGCGGGCGAAGAAATCCGCGATATTCAACAGGCGCAAGACGTGCTGGATGGCGATCATTACGGCCTGGATAAAATCAAAGAGCGCATCATCGAATACCTCGCCGTGCGGCAACTGCTCGACAAACCCAAAGGCTCAATCCTCTGTTTCGTCGGCCCGCCGGGCGTAGGCAAGACTTCGCTTGGACGTTCGATTGCGCGCGCGACAGGACGTGATTTTGTACGCTTTGCGTTGGGCGGCGTGCGTGACGAAGCTGAAATACGTGGTCATCGGCGCACTTATATCGGCGCGTTGCCAGGACAGATTATTCAACTTATGAAAAAAGCGGGCACGATCAATCCGCTGATTTTGTTGGACGAAGTTGACAAGATCGGCTCTGACTATCGCGGCGATCCGGCGGCGGCGTTGCTCGAAGTGCTTGACCCTGAACAAAACCACACTTTCCACGATCATTATCTGGATGTCGAATACGACTTATCGAAGGTGATGTTTATCGCGACAGCGAACGTGCTGCACACGATTCCCAGCGCGTTGCAAGACCGCCTGGAAATCATCCGGCTGGCGGGTTACACCGAACGTGAGAAGCTCGAAATCGCCAAGCGCCATTTGCTGCGCAAACAAGCCGACAACAACGGTTTGATTCCTGAACAACTTGAATTTACCGAAGACGGGCTGAAAACCATCATTGAGTATTACACTCGTGAAGCTGGCGTGCGTAATCTCGAACGCGAAATCGGTTCGATCTGCCGCAAGGTCGCGCGCAAGCTCGTGCAAGAGCGTGCCGAACAGGGCGGCGAAAATTTTCATTTCGTAGCGAACGCGACTTCGGTCAAACAGCTTTTGGGCACGACAAAGTTTCGTCCGCAAACCATCGGTGAACGCAGCGAGATC
Organism: Acidobacteriota bacterium; assembly: GCA_031414155.1. Taxonomy (GTDB): domain Bacteria; phylum Acidobacteriota; class Blastocatellia; order RBC074; family RBC074; genus JACPYM01. The sequence goes on along the minus strand of JANNUY010000859.1, from coordinate 7,817 downwards.
GGTTTGGTCAACGGCCTCGCCGTTACTGAAGTCGGTGGCGACGTGTTGCACGTTGAAGCCACATTGGTCGAAGGTACGGGCAAGCTGACGCTCACCGGCAAGCTCGGCGACGTGATGCAGGAATCAGCGCAAGCCGCGATTACTTATATTCGTTCGCGCGCGGCTTCGTTGGGCATCGCAACGGATGCGTTCAAAAATTACGACTTGCACATTCACGTACCCGAAGGCGCGATTCCCAAAGACGGTCCGTCAGCGGGCATTACGATGGCGACCGCGATTGCTTCGGTGCTGACGCACATCCCCGTCCATCGTGATGTCGCGATGACCGGCGAAGTCACGCTGCGCGGCAAGGTGTTGCCCATCGGCGGCTTGAAAGAAAAGCTGTTGGCCGCGCACCGCGCCGGAATGCGCCGCATCGTGATTCCCAAAGATAACGAAAAGGATTTGGGCGACGTACCGCAAGACGTATTGCAAGAGTTACAAATTCATTTGGCTTACGACATGGAAGACGTGCTGCCGGTCGTGTTAGAGCGTCCGCCGATGCGTGTGACGCCGATTGAAACGCCCGCGCTGACGCCGCCCGTTTGGCAAACGCCCGCGATTGCCACCGTCACAGAAGGCGTAGTGGCAAATTAAACTTGATGAAAATAGATAGTGCCGATTTCAAATATAGCGTCAAGACGATGGCTTCGATGCCGAAGGCGACGTTGCCTGAGATTTCGTTTATGGGCCGCTCGAACGTGGGCAAGTCGAGCTTGTTGAATAGTCTGTTAAAGGTGAGAGCGTTGGCGCGTACGAGTTCGACGCCGGGTCGCACTCAGGCGCTGAATTTCTTTCTTATCAACGAGGCGTTTTATTTCGTAGACTTTCCGGGTTACGGTTATGCCAAGGTTTCCAAGACAGAAAGAGTCGCATGGGGGCAACTTGCCGAGAATTACCTTGCGCAACGTGAATGCCTTGTGCTATCTATTCTAATCGTAGATGCTCGGCATGAGCCTTCCCCGTTAGACCTTCAGATGAAATCCTGGCTACAGCACTTCGGACTTCCTTATCTGGTGGTGACTACGAAGACTGACAAGCTTTCCGCGAATGAACGTCGGGCGTCTCACAAGCGTGCTGTCCAACAGCTAGCTACCGATCAAATCATCCCCTACTCGTCAGTGACCCGCGAAGGCGCCTCCCAGTTATGGGAACGCATCATGGCTAGCATCGCAGCAAAACCATCACGCTAGGCAATATACGGCAGGCAGATTTTTGGCAGGTTTTTGGAAATATTGAAGTTCGACTTTTCTCTCGGGCAAACCCGCCGGTGCTAATGGGTTGCCGCCCGCGTCATAAATTCCCTTTACAAAATGTATAGTGGTTTGGGCTTTGAGCCTAAGCCGTTGAGAAACTTTCAGCAGTATCGGTTTCTCTCATCCTTGCCTTTCCGTAAGCAATTTCTTCGCGGACGGCATGAATTCAAGTTTCCAAAATTTCGACGAACGGCAAGTGAATGCCTCTCACCGTTGCCGCTTCCTAATTTTGCAGAACGGAAGCAAAAGGCTGATTCCCCCGCCACCGAGTTTTACAAAAAGCCTGCACAGAACAGAAGGATCTAATAGTTATGGCAGACAAAAATAAATTTTATCCACCAGACGAGTTCGATGAATACGATGAGGAATACGTCGGCGAAGGTGACTTGTTAGACATCGCCGACCTCAAGGAGATGAACATCTCCAAACTCACACAGATTGCCAAAGAACTCGACGTGCCCGGCGCGACCGGCATGCGCAAGCAGGAGTTAATTTTTAAGATTCTGCAAGCCCAGACCGAAAAGTCCGGCTTGATCTTTTCAGAAGGCGTACTTGAAACGTTGCCCGACGGCTTCGGATTTTTGCGCGCGCCTGAATACAACTACCTGCCGGGGCCGGACGATATTTACGTCAGCCCGTCGCAAATTCGTAAATTTGATCTGCGCACGGGCGACACGATTTCGGGCCAGATTCGTCCGCCGAAAGAAGGCGAGCGCTACTTCGCACTCATCAAGGTCGAAGCCATCAACTTCGAACCGCCTGACATCGCACGCGACAAGGTCTTTTTCGACAACCTGACGCCGCTCTATGCCAACGAGCATCTGCGGATGGAAACCAACACCGAGAGCGTGTCAGGCCGCGTTATTGATTTATTTATCCCGATTGGCAAAGGGCAGCGCGGCTTGATCGTAGCGCCGCCGCGTACCGGTAAAACCGTATTGCTGCAAACCATTGCCAATTCGATTAGCGAGAATCATCCCGAAGTCACGCTTATCGTATTGCTGATTGACGAACGCCCTGAAGAAGTCACGGACATGCAGCGCTAGGTCAACGGCGAAGTCATTTCGTCCACTTTTGACGAACCGGCGACGCGCCATGTGCAGGTCGCTGAAATGGTGATCGAAAAAGCCAAGCGTCTCGTCGAACACAAACGCGATGTCGTCATCCTGCTTGACTCAATCACTCGTCTGGCACGCGCTCACAACACCGTCGTACCCCCTTCGGGCAAGATTCTTTCGGGCGGTGTTGATTCCAACGCGTTGCAACGTCCGAAGCGTTTTTTTGGCGCGGCGCGCAACATCGAAGAAGGCGGCAGTCTCACGATCATCGCCACGGCACTGGTCGAAACCGGCAGCCGCATGGATGACGTGATCTTCGAAGAGTTCAAAGGCACGGGTAATATGGAAATCCATTTGGATCGCAAGCTCTCTGACAAGCGCGTCTTTCCGGCGATTGATTTGCAAAAATCCGGCACGCGTAAAGAAGAGTTGCTCATTCCGCGTAAAGACCTCGACCGTATCTGGGTCTTGCGCCGCGTACTCAATCCGCTCTCGCCGGTTGAGCAAATGGAACTCGTACTCGAACGTCTCGACAAGACCAAGAGCAACGGCGAATTTTTGTCTTCCATGAATTCGTAACAGGGAAATTATCCTTGACCGGACAATTCGTGAGCCTGCCATCTCTTGTGGTGGCAGGCTCAGTGTTTATGCGGTGAGGATCGCTGTTGGCAGTGCGTTATGCCTGTTTTCCTGTCTTGCCAAGCCCCAGACCCTGTGTTAGTTTTACCTTGCTTTTCCAGCACAATCCGTTTTCAAGCTAAAAACTTAAACCTGCTAACTTCTCTTTTTTTGGAGGCCCTATGACGATTACTGAGCGCAAGAGCGGCGACGTGACCATCCTTGATGTCGAAGGCAAAATTTTGCTGGGCGAGGGTGACGTACAACTCAAGCATAAGATCGAAGAATTGCTCGAAGCTAAATCACACAAGCTGTTGCTGAATCTGGCGAACGTTCCCTATATGGATAGCGGTGGCCTCGGCGAAATCGTGCGCAGCTATACGACCGTGAAAAAAGCGGGCGGCGAATTGAAGCTGCTGAACGCTACGGCGCGTATCAAAGACTTGCTCACCATCACCAAGCTCGTGACGGTGTTTGACGTACACGAAGACGAAGCGGCGGGCGTCGCCAGCTTCGCGTAAGTTGCGCCAACATTTTGGGCTTCAACCACTTCATTATGCGGTTTGCATTGAATCTTTCAGTGCAAACCGCATTTCTATTTTTCTAGCCCGTATTTCGCATTCCCGCCGCGATGCCGTTGATCGTCAGCAAAATCGCATAAAGCAAATCTTCATCGGCAGTTTTTAGCTTGCGTTTGCGTGCCAGCAATTCGACTTGCAGGTAACTCATCGGGTCAACGTAAGGGTTACGCACCGCAATCGAACGTTGCAACACAGGCGTGCGGTCGAGCAATTGTTTTTCGCCGGTGAGTTGCAACACGACGCGTGCGGCTTGGGCGTGTTCGGTTTCTAGCAAGGCGAAGATGCGCTGCGCTTGTTGTTGATTCGCCGCGCGTTCGGCATATTGCCGCGCGATCTGAAAATCGCTTTTGGCCAGCGTCATTTCAATGTTGGAAAGTGTCGAGCGAAAGAACGGCCATTGCTCATACATTTCGCGCAACAGCGTCAGGTGTTCGGCTTTGTTTTGCCGAATGAAACGATCCAGCGCCGTGCCTACGGCCAGCCAGCCAGGCAAGAGGTGGCGGCTTTGCGTCCAGCCAAACACCCACGGAATTGCCCTCAAATCGTCAATGCTTTGCGAACCGGCTTTGCGTTTGGCCGGACGCGAGCCGATGCGCAAATGTTGCAACTCTTCGACCGGCGTCGCTTGCGTGAAATAGTCGTAAAAGCCCCGGGTGTTGCGCACGACTTTGCGGTATTCGGCAAAGGCCGTCACTGAAAGTTCTTCCATGACTTCGCGCCAGCGCGGCGGCACGGTTTGCGCGGCTTGCGGCAAACTCGCGGCAATGACGGCAGAAGTTTTCAGTTCAAGGCTGCGCAACGCAATGTCAGCTAAACCGTATTTCGACGAGATAACCTCGCCTTGTTCGGTGATCTTGATGCGTCCGGCAATGGTGTTAGGCGGTTGCGCGAGAATGGCTTCGTGGCTGGGGCCGCCGCCGCGTCCGACCGTACCGCCGCGTCCGTGAAAGAGCCGCAACGTGACACCGTGGCGTTGCGCGACTTCTGACAAATGTTCCTGCGCTTTATACAACTCCCAACTTGACGTGAAGATGCCGCCGTCTTTGCTGCTGTCAGAATAGCCGATCATCACTTCTTGCAAATTGCCCTGCGCCGCCAGCACCTCACGATAAACCGGATTGGTGAACAACCGCTCCATCACATCAGGCGCATGTTGTAAGTCTTCAATGGTCTCGAACAGCGGAGCCACTGAAATGCGGAGTGCGGAGCTTTCGATTGCGGATTGCGGATTGCGGATTGCGGAATCTTCCTTACGTTGCGGGGCTTTGGCGGAAACGGATGTTTCGGCAGTGCGTATTCCGCACTCCGCACTCCGCACTCCGCACTCCACGAGTCCCGCTTGTTTCGCCAGCACCAGCACGCCCAGCAAGTCGCTCACGTCGCGTGTCATGCTGACGATGTAAGTGCGCAAGCAGCGCGGACTGATTTCGTCGAGGGCGCGGCGCATGACGCGGAATACGTTGAGCGATTCATTCGTCTCTGCGTTGTATTGATCGTCTGAACTCACCAGCGGACGCGGTGTTTGCAATTCGCCGGTCAGCCACTTGGTGCGTTCGGCTTCATTCATTTGCGCGTAGCTTTTCGCCAAACCCAAGCGCGCCGTGATTTCATCAAGTGCAGCGGTGTGGCGTTCGCTGTGTTGGCGCAGGTCGAGTTGCGCGAGATGCAGCCCAAACGTAGCCACTTGTCGCATTAATCGTTCGATCTGGCGCGCAGCGTAAATGGCCTTGCCCGAACGCAGGCTGTCGCGGGCTACGCGCAAATCGTCGTAAAGCTCTTGCCCTGAATGATAAATCGCCTGACTGTCAGTTGAGGCATCTGTCAATTGCGTAATGATCGGCAAGCCCGGACGAATCGAAATCAGCGCGTCGGTCGGTGTCGTCACATGCAGCGCTTTTTCCAGCCGTTCGTTGCGACGCAGCGTGTTTTCGAGCCGCGTGTAAATGAACGAAAACTTCTGGCGATAAGGCTCTTCAGGATTGCGCCGCCGCACGCGCTCGGCGAGTTCAGGCATGGCTTCGGCATCGCGTTGAATGGATTCAGTCAACTCTTTTGTCGCGTCACAAAACCGCATGGATTCGCTCGCGCGGCGGCTGAGATCGGCGACGCTGTCGCGGTAATTGCGCAAGACGGTGCGCTGTTGCAGCCGCAAGGTTTCCCACGTCGTTTCGGGCTTCACATTCGGATTACCGTCGCGGTCTCCGCCCACCCACGAACCGAAGCGCAACGGCACCGCTGCTTCGTGCAACTTGACAGCAGGGAAGTGCGCGGCGAGTTGGCGTTCCAACTCTTCGAGCAAATCGGGTACGGCCTCAAACAGCGTTGTCTCGAAGTAATAAAGCGCGTTGTTGACCTCATCCAAAACTGTCGGCTGCGTATGCCGCACTTCATCAGTTTGCCAGATGGCTTCGACTTCGGCGGCGAGTTGCACGTTCAATTCGTCGCGCTGGCGCTCAGAAAGATTCGTTTCATCCAGCGCCGCCAGCGTGTCCGCGATGCGCCGATGCTTTTCGAGCAACGTACGCCGCGCCGCTTCGGTCGGATGCGCCGTCATCACCGGTACGATTTCGAGTTGATCGAGCAGCGTTTGCAATGTCGCCGGTTTGACCTTTTGCCGCGCCAGCGTACGCAACGTATCGGCCAGCGAACCGCGCTGCGGCTCATTTGGCGTATGCCTTTCGTAAAACCTTTTGCGGCGAATGCGGTGATGCTGTTCGGCCAGGTTGACGAGTTGGAAATAAACCGAGAACGCACGAATCACGCCGATGGCGTCGCTCAAGCTAAGCCCGTGCAACATCCACTTGAGTTGCTTTTCCAGCTGGGCCGATTGCGCCGAACCGTGCGCCGCGCGCAAGTCTTTGCACAGCGCGCGTACGGCTTCTTCGGTCTCGAACAGCCGCGCGCCGCCGAAGCGTTTTAGCGTATCGCCCAACAGCATGCCTAGTTGGCGAATGTCATTGCGCAGCGGCAAGTCTTTGTCAGTGGTTTCAGTTGGTTTGGTCATTCGTAGTTCAGAGAAAATCTAAATAAATTCTCGCGTGTGCATGCCGAAATGTGAGGGCTGAATTATCATCTGGCAAGGCGAGATGTGCGAACCGCAATCAGCATTGTTTATCGCTGCGTAAACACACAAAGCATTTTATGAATGAGGATAAGTCAGGAATGAAACCACGCATCGCATTATTTTTTACGGGCGGTACGATTTCGATGCGCATTGACCCGGCGACGGGCGGCGCGATTCCGATGCTGTCGGGCGCAGAGATTCTGGCGCAGGTGCCGGGCATTGAAACATTGGCGGAAATTGAGACGATTGATTTCGCGCGGCTGCCCGGCCCGCATTGGACGCCCGAACGCATCTTGCAACTCGCGCAAGCCGTTCAAGTCAAACTGGCGGACGAGACAATTGATAGCGTAGTCATTACGCATGGGACGGATACGCTAGAAGAGACGGCGTATGCGTTGGACTTGCTGCTCGCATCTGACAAGCCCGTCGTTTTTGTGGGCGCGATGCGTAACAGTTCGGAATTGAGTTTTGACGGCCCCGCGAATTTGAAAGCGGCGGTGCGTGTGGCGGCTTCAACCGAAGCGCGCGAACTTGGCGTGCTGGTCGTGATGAATGAAGAACTCATCGCGGCAAGCGAAGTCACCAAGACGCATACTGAAAAGACCGATACGTTTCAGAGCCGCGACTTCGGTTCGCTGGGGATCGTAGATAAAGACCACGTCATCGTTGCGCGATGGCCTGCGCGCCGCGAACACATCGCTACTGATGGCATTGAGTCGCGCGTCGAGATCGTCAAAATTTACGCCGGAGCCGATGGCAAGTTTATTGATTTCGCCGTGCGAGAAGGTACACGCGGTTTGGTGATCGAAGCGTTAGGACGCGGCAACGTGACGCCTTTGGCGCTGGCTGCGATCAAGCGAGCGATTGAGCAAGGCGTGCCAGTGGTGATTACGTCACGTTGCCCGCGCGGGCGTGTGCTTGACACTTACGCTTACGAAGGCGGCGGCAAGCAACTTACGCAAGCCGGAGCCATCCTCGGCGGTTTGCTGCCCAGCCATAAGGCTCGCGTGAAATTGATGTTGGCGTTGGGCGCAGGTTGGCCGCTTGAAAAAATACGAGCGGCTTTTATGGCTTGAGCGAAATCCTTTTCCCAATTCATCAGAGGCTGAAACTGATAAAATTCGTTTGTCTTATGACTATCCTTTGCCTGCTGCCTGGTTTTGCCGTCGGACAATCAGCGCCGCGCAAGCTGCCTGGAGCC
>JANNUY010000858.1:0-5253 GCA_031414155.1 Acidobacteriota bacterium | reverse complement strand
CATCCTGAACCCGAGCGCGCGCTGTGCGATGGCGCGCAAGCGTTGCCGCTCGAACAACTTGCTGGATTGACGAAGCAACTGGCGACGATTGCCGCTGCGCTCGAACGAGGCCTGCGATGAATCAGTTTCGGCATGTCGCGATCGTAGGTTGCGGATTGCTGGGCGGTTCGTTTGCGTTGGCCTTGCGTCGCAGCGGATTCACTGGGCGCATCACGGCGTGCGGCGGCAAGCGTTCGCCGCAACTAGCAGTCGAGCGTGGCGTAGCTGATGCGCTCGAAACCAGTTTCGACGACAACCAGGCATGCGAAGCTGAACTCATTTTTCTCGCCGCGCCGATCGGTGGCATCCTTGATTTTCTGAAAACCAAAGGGAGCTTGCTCAAGCCCGGCGCACTGGTGACGGATGCGGGCAGTACCAAAGCTGAAATCTGTCGCGCCGCGCAAACCACTTTGCCCGCGCACGTAGCCTTCATCGGCGGGCATCCAATGGCGGGCAAAGAGCATACGGGGGTGGAATATGCCGACGCCCATTTATTTGAACGCGCTACCTGGGCGTTGATGACAGAACATACGGCGAGCGCGGAACAATTCCTTGCATTGCAAACGTTGATTGAAAGCTTTGGCGCGCGCACTTTGATTACGACGCCTGAGGCGCATGATGCCGCCGTGGCGCTCATCAGTCATTTGCCGCAATTGACGGCGACGACACTGGCCACGTTGTTGGATGCCGCACATGATGGAGCCATTGCCGAACGCGCGCTGGCGCAACGCCTGGCGGCGACTGGCTGGCGTGATATGACGAGGTTGGCAGGCAGTTCGTTCAGTGTCTGGCGCGATATTGTGATGACGAATCAACCCAATCTGACGCGCGCGCTGGGCTTGCTGATTGACGAGTTGCAAGCCTTGAAAGAGGCGTTGGAACAGCGCGATTTCAACGCCGTGAGCGATCTATTTTCCGCTTCTCATCAATCCGTGGCAGAGCATCGCGCCTTGCAATATCAGTCATTCGAGGAAATCGCTTCAGACTGATCGCCCTGGCGGAAATTGCCTTCGGTGGTTGAGCTGTCGGCTGAGTGATATTTGCCTTATCGTTCTGTTGAACTTATCGGAGTCTTTCATGTCATCCACTAAAAACCTAACCGTCATTCGCGGCGCGTGTCCGCACGATTGCCCTGACACTTGCGCGTTGGAAATCACCGTCGAGAACGGCACGGCCACCAAGGTCGCAGGCGCAGCCGATCATCCGACGACGAACGGCTTTCTTTGCACGAAGGTCAATCGTTATCTCGAACGCACCTACAGCCCGCAGCGCGTGCTTTATCCGATGAAACGGATTGGCGCGAAAGGCAAAGGCTTGTTCGCGCGCATCTCGTGGGACTAAGCGCTCGACACCATCGCGGCGAAATTCAAAGAGATTGCTGCGGACAACCCGCAGGCGATTTTGCCTTACAGCTACGCGGGAACGATGGGCTTAATTCAGGGCGAGAGTATGGACCGCCGTTTCTTTCACAAGCTCGGCGCGTCGTTGTTAGAGAGAACGATTTGCGCCTCGGCGGGCGCGGCAGGCTATCGGGCTACGATTGGCTTGAGCGTGGGAACCGACCCCGAACGCTTCAACGAATCGAAACTGATTTTGATCTGGGGATCGAACGTCATCACGTCGAACGTACACCTCTGGCCGAAAATTCTCGAAGCCCAACGCAACGGCGCGCGCGTGATTGCGATTGATCCTTATCGTTCGTTGACGGCAGAAAAGTGCGACGAACATCTCGCGTTGCTGCCCGGCACTGACGGCGCGCTGGCGTTGGCGATGATGCATGTGTTGATCGCAGAAGATTTGATTGATCGTGATTACATCGAACGTTTCACGATTGGCTTTGAGCAGTTGCGCGAACGCGTTGCAGCTTGGACGCCGGAACGCGCCGCCGCGATTACGGGCTTGTCGGTAGAACAAATCGTCAAACTCGCGCGTGAATATGGCACAACGAAACCGTCAGTGATTCGGTTGAATTACGGCATGCAACGCCACGCGGGCGGCGGCATGGCCGTGCGCACCGTCGCCTGTTTGCCTGCGCTCATCGGCGCGTGGCGCGACGCGGCGGGCGGCGTATTGCTTTCGACTTCGGGTACGTTTGCAATGAATACGGCGGCGCTGGCACGGCCTGATTTGATTTGGAATCAGCCGCGCACCATCAATATGTCGGCGATTGGCGATGCGTTGACGGGCGAGTTGCGCGTGCAACATTGGCTGCGTGACGAAGCGCCCAGCGAGACACTTGAACCACTGACGCCGCCGGTCAAGGCGATTTACGTTTACAACTCAAACCCCGTCGCCATCGCGCCCGACTCGCGCAAGGTCATCGCCGGATTCGCGCGCGAAGACCTGTTTTGCGTCGTACACGAAATTTTTCAAACCGACACGGCGGATTACGCAGACATTCTGTTGCCCGCGACGACACAACTCGAACAATTCGATTTGCACCGCGCATACGGCCATCTTTACGCGCTGGTCAACAACCCTGCCATCGCGCCGCTGGGCGAAGCCAAACCCAACAGCGAAGTCTTTCGCCTGCTCGCCGCACGCATGGGCTTCACCGACGAATGTTTCCGCGATGATGACGAAACGATAGCGCGGCAAGCTCTCGCCACCGATCACGAGAGGATGCAAGGCGTCACGCTCGACGCGCTAAAAGAAAAAGGCTGGCAGCGGTTAAACGTGCCCGAACGATACGCGCCCTTTGCCGAAGGCGGCTTTTTCACGCCGTCGGGCAAGTGCGAATTTTTCAGCGAGACGCTTGAGCGGCAGGGACTCGATCCGCTGCCGACTTATATCGCGCCGCGTGAATCAGTGTTGGATTCGCCTGACTTAGCAAAGCAATATCCGCTCGCCGTCATCTCGCCGCCCGCGCACAACTTTTTGAATTCGAGTTTTGCCAATCTGCCTACGTTTTTGAAAGCTGAAAAAGAGCCGCACCTCGACATTCACCCTGACGATGCTAGTTCGCGCGGTATTGTCGAAGGCGACCGCGTGCGCATCTTCAACGACCGTGGAGCCTTCACCGCCAAAGCGCGCGTCACCGACAAAGCCCGCCCCGGCGTAGTGGTCGCGTTGTCAGTCTGGTGGAAAAAACTCACGCACGACGGCACGAATGCAAATGACGTGACGGGGCAAGGGCTGACCGATTTAGGCGCGGCGGCTACATTTTATGATGCGTTGGTCGAGGTGGCGAAAGTGAGTTAGCCTATTGTTGGTAACTCTGGAAAATTATTTAAAGCCGGGAGGTAAAAGTATGGACATCACAATTACATCTGAACCAAAGGCAACCAGCGAAATTCAGTGGCGCGCGGCGACGAATGGCAAGCAATCTGTCGGCAAAACGGCGGGAGAGGCTTTGGATAATTTGTCCAGAGAGTTGGGCGAAACGCGCAATGGGTATTTTGTCGTTTATGAGCAATGGCAGCCGGATGATTTTTTTACTGCGTCACAACAGCTACGGCTGGATGAATTGATGACCCGCTGGCGCGCATGCCGTGATGCAGGAGCAAAGTTACCTGCGAAAGAGCAAGCCGAACTCGAAGTGTTGGTGGATGTGCAATTGGAAGGTTCAGCCAAACGAACTGCGGCAATGCGAGCTAATTCAAAGCCATGAATCGCCATTATCCCTTTGTTGCTGAACGCGCGGAGCATCGTTGTGAATACTGTCGCGCACCCGAACAGGTTTTTAACTTCCACTTTGAGATTGAATACATTGTCCCGCTGTCGTTGGGTGGGCGGGATGTGCATGAGAATCTGGCATTGGCTTGCACGGCTTGTAACCTTTTCAAATCGGATGAAATTGAAGCCTTCGACGAAATAACCAACCGCTTTGTCAGACTCTTTGATCCGCGTCGGGATGATTGGAGAGAACATTTTCAGGTTGAGACCAAAACCGCATTGGTTCTCGGTCAGACAGCCATCGGACGCGCCCCAGCCAAAGCGTTGCGTATCAATAGCCGCAGCCAAGTGTTGGCAAGATTGGAATGGATGCTGATTGGAAAATTTCCCTAACAGGAACTGAGTGAAAGCCATAACTAATCTTCGCAATTTCAGTTTGCTTGTGTTCCGCGCTTGCCGTGGTTTGCCTAAGTTTCTCTTTCGCCATGGGGAAAGGGCAGGAAAAACAGGGCGGCGACGCGGTGCGCATTCGCACGGAGTTGGTGCAAATTGAGTTTGTCGTCAAAGATCAAAAGGGCAACCTCATACCCGACTTGCGGCGCGAAGATGTTGAAGTACTCGAAGATGGCAATCTGCCCTCCCTTGAAAATATGGCAGGGGAACTTATCAACCCCGCAGGCGTCTATGCGCAGGTATCTCAATCCATTGCGCATCCAATACGGACGAGAGCCAGCGGGCCGCGCCGATTGGTTTAGCAAAACAATTTAACCTGAAAGGGAGTGTGTTATGGGAATCTATGGTTTCGCACATGAGGTGTCGTTGTGTCTTTTTTTGCAGGCAGGCGAGGGCTTGCCGCTTTCTCCGCTGGCGATTTGGCGGAGCTTGAGTTGGGCGGGGGCGGGCGTCGTCATTACGTTATTTCTGATGTCCATCTATTCGATTGCCGTGATGCTCGAACGCTACCTGACGTTCAAGGCTGCCGCGCAGCAATCGCGCGAATTCGTGCCGCGCATCGCTGAACATTTGCGTACGGCACAATTGGATGAGGCGTTGAAAGTTTCGCAAAGTTATCGCCGCAGCCACTTGGCGATGGTGGTCAATTCGGGCTTGCAGGCGCTGGCCGCCGTGCCTGAGCAGGCCCCTGGGCAAGTCATGATGCAAGCGCCCGAACGCCAAATGCGTCTAAAGATGCGCAAAGCCAAGCGAGCCTTGCGGCGCGCGACTGCGCTGAAGACAGCCGAATTGCAACGCGGCATGTCGGCGTTGGCGACGGTGGGTTCGACGGCTCCGTTCGTAGGGCTTTTCGGCACGGTCGTCGGCATCATCAATTCATTTCAGATGATGAGAGTGGCAGAGGGCCAGGGGTTCAGCGCCATTGCGGGCGGCATTTCAGAGGCGCTGATGACGACGGCTTTCGGCCTGGTCGTAGCCATTCGCGCCGTATGGATGTTCAACTATTTCACCAATCGGTTGCACAGTTTTTCGGTCGAAATGAATAACTCTGCCGATGAGTTGCTCGATTATTTTTTGCAGCAACAGGAAATGCTCTGATTGAGACGAGAGCAAGTAGTCCCGCCTTCGGGCGGAATGTCTTGGCTA
>JANNUY010000857.1:0-4745 GCA_031414155.1 Acidobacteriota bacterium | reverse complement strand
CCGCCTGAAGGCGCGACTACATGCTTATTGGCTTAGAACAATAGCTTCAATCCGAACTGCACCCGGCGCGGGCTTTGCGCCGAGCGGATGCTGCCGAACGAGGGCGAACCCAGGAAGTTATCCGGTAAATCGAAGTTCGTGTGGTTAAACACGTTGAAGAATTCCGCACGGAATTGCAGGTTGAGCTTTTCCCGAATCGCCGTATCTTTCACCAGCGAAAAATTCACGTTTTGATAACCCGGCCCATCCAGGATGTTACGGCCTGAGTTACCAAACGTACCCGGACGCGAGAAACTAAACGCCAATGTGTTAAACCATTTTTCCGGCGTAGGGTTATCCAGTTTCGCCTGACCAATTAACAGCGGGCGGTCATTGGCTCCGAAACCTAAATTCGCACGTCCCGTGTTGCTGTTATCAATATCTGATAACAAGGCCACGGTCAGTGGGCGTCCGCCTTGAAAGACCAACACGCCAAACGATTGCCAGCCGCCCCATACCTTATCCTTACCGAACGGCAAGTCATAAGAGTAACTCAGCGAGAAACGATGCCCGATGTCGAAATTTGACCGCCCGCGTTCGGCGCGCAAGTTATTGCTATCTTGCGGGAAATTCGGGTCAGCCGCGCTGTTAAAAAAGCCCGAAGCGTTATCAATGCTCTTTGACCAAGTATAACTCGCCAGCAGCGAAAGCCCCGCGCTCAGGCGTTGTTGCATGCGCGTTTGCAAGCTGTGATAACTCGAACTCGCCGAAGATTCCTGTAACAAAATGTCTTCAAATTGCGGGTTAGGCCGCAAGTAAGGGATTAACGGATTCTGTGTGCGCGGCCCCGGTTGCGGCTGATTGGCGTCGCGCGCGGCAAGCAACTTAGTGCCTTTCGATCCGACATAAGCCGCTTCAAAAACGCGACTCGCGCCAAGTTGTTGTTGCACGCCTAAGTTCCAATGTTGCACATAAGCCGTACGCAAGTCGCGCTGAAACGCCGAAGCCGAACTCGGCAACGCAAACGGGAAGTTCGCCGGAAACGGGTTATTCACAAACAACGGCAATTGTTGCAGCGGAAAATAAAAATTCAGCGTGAAATAAGGCGCGTTGAAATAAAGCCCTTCGCTCGGAGCCAGTGGCGACTGGTCGTAATAAATGCCGTAACCAGTTCTAATGACTGTGTTATTCGCCAGTGTCCACGCAACGCCCACGCGCGGCGCGAAGTTATTTTTATCAGCCAGATAGCCTGCGCGCGGTACGCCATTTTGGCCTACGGGAACTAACTTGCGCGCGGTTAAGTCATAGATATTGGCGCGGTCAGTTACGTCAACGCCAGGGTCGTTGTATTCATAACGCAAGCCCAGCGACAAGGTTATGTTACGACGGATGCGATAGCTGTCGTTAGCGAAAAAGTTATAACTCTCAGCACGCAAATGTTGCGGATTGTCTAACTTGGCTCCGCCGGTGAAAACCGGTACGCCGAATAACAAGTCAGCCAGTGCGTTGCCGGTGATGGCAGGTACGAGGCGAGGGGGGTCGTTGGGCTTGAGCGGATCGGCCGCGAGCGTAAACGACGAAAAAGTCAGAAAGCCGCGCGATTGCACATCGCGGAAAGCGTTCTGCTCGATTTTGCGGATGTCTGCGCCGAACTTGACCAGATGCGCGCCACGCGACCACGTCGCGGTGTCGAGCAACTGATAAGTATTCGTTGCGCTGAATTGCGGGCTGTTATATTCGTGACCAATCGGCGAATAACCGGTCAGTGTAATAAAGCTCAGACCGAAATCACGCGGGTTACGTGATAACTCAGGCATGCCGACTTGCTGGTTGATACTGACGCCAGCGTTTTGTTGCGTGACTGAACTGGCGGTGCGACTAAAGGCAATGCGTACGTCATTGATAAACGCCGGAGAAAAAATATGCGTTTCGCCAAACATCAGATTTTGTCCGCGACGCGGTACGTCGTTGCCGTAGCCAGGAATTTGCGCAAAGGTCGTCCCCGCAAAAGGCTCGAATAACAAACGATCATTGAAACTATACCGTGCGGCGAATTGCGACTTGTCGTTAAATTGGTGATCGAGCCGAATATCGAACAAATCATTGCGGTCGCGTTGCGTAGGCGACGAAACATAATTCGCAAACGGCGTAGCGCGATTAGGCAGCGGATATAACGCCGCAATCTTTGCGCCTACGGGATTAATGAAAGGTGCGGGTAAGATATTACCGGGAAACGGAAAACCCGCGCCTTGCTGGCCTTGCGGAATTACAGGCTTAGGTAACAAGCTCGCCGAAAAATCGCCACGCCGTTCAGCCGCAGTAGGTACGTTAGTTACTCGTGTTATGCCTTCGCGCAAGCGCGTACCTTCATAATCGGCAAAGAAAAATGTTTTGTTTTCGATAATGCGTCCGCCTAATGAACCGCCGAACTGGTTGCGCTGATATTGCGGCGCAGGTTCGTTACGCGGCGCAAAAAAATTGCGCGCGTCGAAGGCTTTGTTACGGAAAAACTCATATACCGTGCCGTGAAAAGCATTGCCGCCTGATTTGAGTACGACGTTGACTTGCGCTCCGGCACTGCGTCCGAAGGAAGCGTCGTAGGTGCTGGCGGCGACTTCAAACTCGCGGATGGCGTCAACCGGAGGCTTGACGCCGAAGGTGTTGAGCTTCGGGTCTACGTTATAAACACCGTCGAGCAGGAAGTTATTGGCGTCTTCTCGTGTACCATTGATATTAAAGGCGAAATCGCCGCGCACCGAACCCGCCGAACCTTGCGCAGCAGGCACTGCACCGGGTACGAGTAACGAAAATTCGAGAAAGTTACGTCCGTCGAGCGGCAAGCCAGTAACTTGTAAGTTATCAATGACTGCCCCGTGAGAAGATGAATCCTGCTTGAGCGCATTCGCGGTTTTGACATCAACCGTATAAACACGCGCCTGCGCTGATAACTCAACGTCTAACCGGAAATCCTGGTTAACCGAAACGTCCAAATTCGCTACATATTTCGTAAAGCCTTTTTGCTCTGCGATAAGTTGGTAACTTCCTGGCTTAACCAGCGAAAACACATATTCGCCCTGACTGTTAGTCACGAGCTTACGTAACTCACCGGTATCAAGCTGGGTAAGCTCAACTGTCGTATTTGGGACAACTGCTTTTTGAGCGTCGGTCACACGTCCGCGAATTGCGCCACGATAGTTTTGTGCGAGGGCGGGGAAAGTAACTAAGAGCAATAAAAGCGAAAGTGTGTAAGGTCTAAAAGCCACAATGGTTCCTCTGTGTAATTAAGGTGAACAGCGCGGGCAGTGCGGGACCTGTGCTTCGGCAAGATAAGCATCCCAGGTACACAGGTCGCTTACGCTCTCCGTACTGCTTGTGTGGTGTTGCGCGCTGATTGTCAGATTGATTGCCTATGCTAACAGGAGATGGTCATCTCTGAAACGCAGTCACAGAAAAATAAGTTCAATTCGATTTGGGCGGAGCGGCGGGACTGTTTTAGAGTGGCGGTTATGAACTCATCCACAATCTATTGGCTGGGCGTAGACGGTGGCGGCACGCATACGCGCGCGGCGCTGGCTGATGCGGCGGGCAACGTGCTGGCTGAAGGCTATGCCGAAGCCGCGAATCTCGTGCGCGTAGGCTTGCCCGCAGCGATCAACAACATTCAGCGCGCCGTCAACGAAGCCTGCGACAAGCTGAAAATCAAACCGCAACAAATCACTGCCGCTTGTTTCGGCCTCGCGGGCGTAGGCAACGCCAAGCATCACGCCGCAATGCTGATGGCTTTGCAAAGCGTATTTCCGCACGTCGCCATTCGCCTTGAGACGGACGCGCGCATCGCGTTGGCCGGAGCTACGGACTTGCACCCGGGCGTGGTGATCATTGCGGGTACGGGTTCGATCTCGTGTGGCATCAATGCGACGGGACGGTTCGCGCGCGCGGGCGGCTGGGGGCCGGTGATGGGCGACGAAGGCAGCGGCTCATACATCGGACGCCGCGCATTGGAAGCTGTCGTGATGGCTTACGACCAGCGCGGTGCGCCTACGTCAATGACGGCGGAGGTGTTGCGACAGTTTGGCGTGACGGCTGCGCCCGAATTGCCGCCCGTGATTTATGACGCCTCGCCCGAAGAGCGCCAAATCATTCAACAAAAGATTTCGCAACTCTCGCGCGTTGCGGTGCAATGCGCCCAGGCGGGCGATTGGGTAGCGACCCAAATCCTGCAAGCGGCTTCGCTTGAACTAGCGCGCGCGGCTTGCGCGGTGATTACGCAACTTGATCTGAATCACGAACGCTTCCCTGTCGCTTATGTCGGCGGCGTATTCGAAGCAGGCGAATTGATGATTGCGCCGTTGCGGGCTGAGATTCAGCGCGTGGCTCCGGCGGCGGAACTCGGCGCGCCGTTGTTTTCGCCGATGGTGGGCGCGGTAAAGTTGGCGCAGCAAGGAACCATCAAATGATGAGTGAATCTGAGAAGTATCTGCTTTACGGAATGCTTGCGGCATTTGGCTTGCTTGTTTATCTGGTCTTGCTTGGAGTTATGCGGCAACACCCAAAGCAAAAGCATTTTCTCTATCGCGTTTTTCCAGAGTTGATGAAGGCAATACTTGTGATGGGTTTGCTCGTGCTGCTGGGGAAATGGCTACAAATCTTGTAACTCAATACCAACGCAATTATGACCACTACCGAACAACTCAATCCCAACACCACCAACATTGACCAACTCCCTACGCTCGAAGCCTTGCGCGTGATAAATGCCGAAGACCGCA
>JANNUY010000856.1:0-31018 GCA_031414155.1 Acidobacteriota bacterium | reverse complement strand
CGGGCGCGCGGCGTCGAGATAGGCATAGCTCGAAGGGTTCGCCACGATGTAATGCAACGTCACACCCAGGGTATCGTGAACCTGATTCGCCATCTGATAGCGCGTGACATATTGCCCGCCCGCCGAATGCCCCGCCACCACAATGGCTTTCAAATTTGGGAAGATCGCTTTCTGAGCCAGCTTGCGCAAAATTTCATCCATCAAATCGAACGACGTGAGGCTTGCGTGATTGGTGGCGACGCCGCCCGCGCGCCAACTGTTGCCGTTGCACGGCCAGTTGAGTTCGTTGGCATCAAGCACATCGTTGCAACTGCTGTTTTTCGCGGCAAAGCGGGGCGAAATGATAATCGTGTTATCCAGCGCACCGGCTAAAAACCCCGCCGCGACCGCTGTGCGAAAGTAATTGTCAGCATCGCGCCCTGCGCCGTGAATCAACACGAAAGCGCGCGTAACGGCTTCGTTTTTCACACCCAACGGATAGCTGCGATAAACCAACGAAGCAGCCGTTTGATCACTTGGCCCGCTGCCTAGCTTGACCCATTCCGTGCAGTCAATCGTCACGCAAGGCGCAGCCAAGACCGGAAGCGAAAGCAAAAGAAGAAAAAGAATTGTTCGTAGCATGGCTTGCTATCTATCATTGTTCGTGCGGGCAAACAAACGCGCGCGGGCTTAGGTCTCAGCGCGACTAAGCAGTGCGGGAAGCATGTGCGACTTGAGCTTCGGCAAATAACACCTTAAAGGGACTTACCACACACGCTTCCCTGCACTATCAGTTCGTTCAGCGCGCCAAGGCCGCCAGCACGCGCCCGCGATCATACTCAATGCGAATGCTTTTGGTCGCAGCGACAATGCGTTGGCGAAGGTCTTCGTCGCCTTCACTGAGCGTCACCGCGCGCAACAGCACGCCCGTCATTTCGTAATCCTGCGAAATATGCGTCGCTGATTCGATGGTGAGTTTCAGCACGGCGGGTTCGACGCGCCGCACGCCCATCACGGCCAACAGCACGCGCGATTGTTCAAAGGCAGTGCCGACGCCATTCGCGGCGGTGAAAAAAGCAGGCATCGCGGCGATCTGCGGATGTCCGCGATGCAAAGCGACCAGAGCCTCGGCTTTGTCAAAGGGCCGGTTGAGCGTGCCGACGAGTTTGAGTACGCCGTTGAGTTGTTCGTTGGTCAGCTCGTCGCCTTGCGCGAAAGCGGAGAGCATCAGGCCGCGTTCGTGGTCTGAGTCAAGCGTTGCCGCCGCCGCAATGAGTTCGTTAATGACCGCCACGTCGCTCAAGAAACGGCGCGGGACGGCGTTGAGGGCTTCGCGCTTTTCATAAGCCGACTTGAGGTCGTGCGCGATTTGCTGAATGACGCGCGGCACGAGCGCGGCTTCGAGCGGTTGCCGACGCAACAGATTTTCGAAATAAACACGCTTGCCGAAATCGTCTTTGATCAGCGGAATCACGTCTAACACGGCGGTCGCTCCGCCTTGTCGGTAAAGATGCGCTACGCGGCGCTCGGCGTCATAGCCGCCTTGCCTGACGGTTTCGCGCATTACTTCAGCCAGCCACTGGCCGGCGGCCTGGTCAAAAGTCTGCACAATGTCGTTAATAAAATAGGAGCGACGCACCACGCCATCTTTATCGGTTTCGATTTCGATGTGGCGAAGCTGGGTTCCGCGCGTTTCGCGCAAGCGCACGAAGCCATTGCGTGAAAGCGACTCGATGTCGCGGTAATCGGCTGTGAATTCGACTTTGCCTTTGATGCGAACTTGCAAACCGCGCTCGTTGTCAGCGCGATTCATAAACCACTCGTCAGCGTCGTTATTTATGGTGTCATTTACGTTGTTATTCGGCTGGCCCACGAAGCGCGCCCGTTGCGCGAACCCAGTCGTCATCAACGTCGTCATCAACCCAGCCATCATCAACGCCATTATCAAAAAACCGACTCGCTTGCTTTGCATGCTGAAAGACTCCTTGCACCGTCACCTTTAATTATTTGAGCGGTATTGCTCGACTTCTAATAAGTAGGTGAGGCGATGGGCAAAGTATTGCGAGAGAAGTAGCGCAGGCTCTACTTCTACTGGTAATTCAACCAAGCCAATGCCGGATGCGCGCCGCCCACGGCTTGCGTCACGATTTCGTGCGCGAGGGCGAGGCCGTTGGCGCTGTTGGCGAAAAAGACGACACCGAGTTTCGGTTGATCGAACGCCACGAAGTAAGCCTTCGCATTGCCGTTGTCGCCCCAATGCCAGAACGACAATCCATCTTTTCCGGCTCCTTCGGGCGTCGTCTGCAAGCCTACGCCCAAGCCCCAAGCGACATCAGGCACGGGTTGCGGATTAGGCCGATAAAGCGAGATGGCTCCGCCCTCCATCACCTGCGTTTGCGGCGTGAGCATCAGCTTGCGCGTCGCGGGCTTCAACCCCGTGCCGTTTAACAGTGCCACGATGAAACGCCCAAAATCTTGCGCCGTCGTATGCAAACTGGAAGCCGCGTTGGTATAGCCCACCGGTGTTTTGTTTTGACTGATGGCTTCGCCACGAGCGTTGTGCCGGAAGGTTTTCAACGTGTCGTAACTCGCTTGCCACGTATAACTGCTGCTCGTCATGCCCAGCGGCATAAAAACCATGCGTTGCATAAAGTCGTTGAACTGCTCGCCCGTCACGTGTTCGATCACTTTCGCCAGATAGACGAAACCTTCGCCCGAATAGCTGAAGCGCGTGCCGGGCTTGAGATAAATTTTGAGTTCCCCATTGCGCCAGTTGGGAAAGCCCGTCGTATGACTCAACACGCGCCGCGCCGTAATCTCACTCAAACGCGGATCATCGGCTACGTCGTAATTGCCCGGCAGATATTGGTTGAGCGGTTTATCGAGATCGAACTTGCCCGCGTCCACCAGCTTCATCACGGCAAAAGCGAATACGGGTTTGCTCAAACTCGCCGCCTCGAACACGGTCGCATCCGTCACGGGTTCAGTCGTCTTCGCGTTCACCACGCCGAAGCCGCGCTGCCACGCGAGCTTGCCGTCACGTATCAATGCGATAGACAACCCCGGCACGTTAGCTTCTTTCATCAACGGCGGCAGGCTTTTTTCTATCTGCGCGATGAGTTGCGCCTGCTTCGTTTTGGTGGTCAGCGGAACCGCTGGCTCTTGCGCCATCACCCCAGTGCCGAATGCAGCAGCCAGTATCAGCGCCACCATCAACGTAAAGCCGGGCTGTTTCATCAACCTTCGCGCGCCGTAGCGCAAGTCTTGCCAGAGTGTTTGCATAACTTCACCTCGCTCGTTGTTTACTGCAAATTTTGAGAAAGTCCATGTTGAACGAACAAACGGCGTGCCAGCAACCATGACTGGCTTGATTGGCAGAAACCGAGGGGAAAGACTCAGATTCGCGGCGGGTCAGCCAGCGAAAGCGCGGCGGCGTGTCCGCTTGTGGGAGCAACGCTTCCCAAGAACAATAAGATGGTCACACCGCGCCGCCGCAAATTGACCGCTCAGAAAGCCCGTGCTAGCTTGCCGACGATTTATGAAACGGCTGCGCACATCCAATCTGGTCAGACCCAACCGCTTTTATCGCGGCATTGCGATCTTCTTCCTGCTATTCACGGCGGTTGATTTGTCTTCACTCTGGCCGTGCGCCGAAGACGGATTGGAAGGTTTTGCCATTACGCGCCAAGCCGAGGGCACGACGCCCGCGTTGGCGCTTCCAGCTTCAAATCAATCAGAACATTCATCAGAGTCAGAGTCTGGTGAACACGATTGTTTTTGTTGTTGTGCGCACGTCAGCCACGTTGCCAGAGCGCGTTTCGCTGAACTGAATCACGCTCCGACGACTGCCATTCCGCGCAGCGTCATCAACTTGCCCATCGCTCCGCCACAAGGGACAGACCACCCTCCACGACACGCCTAAACTCCACGGCGTTTACTTAATCTATCCTAAAAATTATCGAGCAGCGTGAATGACGCGGGCGGAAGCCTGCGACTGGCGCGCTGCCGCAAATCAGAAGAGGTGTAATTGTGTTGTTATCATTGTTGGCGCAGCCCACGCGCAGAGGCCTTGCGCGCTCTGCCTGCGCTGCGCTCTTGCTTTACTTGAGTTGCTTACCCGCACCAGCGCAGGTCGAAGCCAGTCTCGGTCAGCCGCTCACCCCATCCACGCAGGCTGCTGCCAGCTTCGCGGCGGATGACTTGGTGCGGCGCGCGTTGTCGGGCAATGCGGAACTTCAGGCGGCGCGGCTTGAAATTCAACGCGCCCGTGCGCGTTCGCAACAAGCCGGACTGCTGCCGAACCCTACACTCGAATTTGAGCAACAGCGCGGCGTATTCAATTCGCCCGGCGAGCGCGTGACGACGCTTGCCGTATCCGTTCCGGTTGAACTCGGCGGCAAACGCGCGCGTCGGCTCGATCTGGCGCAGGCTGAACTCGAAGTCGCGCAAGCCGAAGTCGCCGAACGCGAACGACGATTAGCTGCGGAAGTACGCGCGGCTTATGGCGAAGCCCTTGCCGCGCAACGCGAACTCAATTTGACGACGGGCTTGAATTTGCTCGACACGCAAACCGCCGAAGTCGTCGAAGCCCGGGTCAGCGTGGGCGATGCCGCGCCGCTCGAAGCCAAACTGTTGCGCGTTGAACTCGACCGCTTGCTGGCCCGGCGCGCATTGGTCGAAGGCCGCTATCAAGCCGCGTTGCTGAAACTCAAATCACTCGCGGGCATGCCGCTGGATGAAAAACTGTCGTTGCGCGAAGACCTCGCGCAACCCGCTTCGTCTGAGCCGCCTGCTACGCCCGCTACTATTGAAGCCGCCGTTGAGATTGCGTTGCGCACGCGCGCCGACGTGCGCATGGCGCGCTTGCTGGAAGAAGCCGCGCAAGCCGGACTCAAACTCGCCAGAGCGCAAGCCGTACCCGACCTGACCGTCTCGGCACGTTACGGCAAAGATCAAAACAGTTTTGACGACACGCCCATCGGCTTTCTCACTGACCGCGACAAATTTTTTGCGGTCAGCGTTTCTATCCCGCTCCCGCTGTTCAATCGCAATCAAGGCGCGAAAGCCGAAGCCGCCGTGACGATTGCCCAGACCCAACGCCGCCGCGAATTCGTCGAGGCCGTCGTGCGCGCCGAAGTCGGCAGCGCTTTGGTGCGTTACCGCGCGGCACAATTGGCACTGGCTACGTTTGAGCAAGGCGTGTTGCTGCGCTCCGAAGAAAACATTCGCACGTTGCGCGCGGCTTATGACATCGGCGCGTTTCGCATCACCGAACTCATCACGGAACAGCGGCGCTTGCTCGACGCGCAACGCGAATACACCGAAGCACTCACCGAACGTTATCGCGCGCTGGCTGATTTGCAGGCTGCGCTGGGAGGCATCCAACAATGACCAACAAGAATTATTCATCACGGTTTTGGTACGCCTGTTTGATCGGGTTGGCGGCTTTTGCTTTGGCCTGCGGCGCGAAAAAAGAGGAGGCCGCTAAACTCGAAGCCAGCGAAAAGGCCAAAGAACATCACGACGAAGGCGAAGCGAACGAAGTCAGCCTTTCACCGGAAGCATTGGCTGCCGCCAAACTCGAATTTGCCGAAGTTGCTCCACGCGCGAGCGGCGGCGTGTTGCGCGTGACAGGTTCGGTCGAAATCAACCAACAGCAAATGCAACAGGCGACGCCCCTGGTGTCAGGCCGTGTCGAACGGGTCCACGTAGTGTTGGGCGACCGCGTGCGCGCGGGGCAACCGCTGGCGGTGATCGCCAGTCCGCAGATTGCGCAAATGCACGGCAAGCTGCATGAAGCCGAAACCAAATTCGCGCTGGCTGAACGCAATCTCAAGCGCGTCGAACAAGCTGAAAATCGCGCAGCAGTGTTGTCGGCGAAAGCGCGGCTCAATGAAGCCGAAGCCAATCTCAACCGCACGCGCAAACTTATCGAACTCGGCGCGGGCGCAGGCAAAGATTTGGTTTCGGCAGAAGCGGCTTACCAAACGGCGAAGGCCGAGTACGACTTTCAAAGCAACATCGCGCTCAACAAAGAGATTCAGGAAGCCCGCGCCGAAGTCGCCACCGCGCGCGTAGACGTGGCGCACATTCGCGATGAGATGAAATCGCTGGGCGCACCAGTCAGCGCCGAAGAACACGGCGAACACGACGACGATCACAAACGTGACACGTCGTTGATTACGTTGCGCGCGCCGGTGACGGGTACGGTGACGGAGCGTTTGGTCAACGCGGGCGCGGGCATCGAAACGGGCAAGCCGCTGTTCACCATCGCCAATCTGGCTACGGTGTGGGTCATCGCCAACGTACCCGAAGCGCAAGTCAGCCGCTTGCGTGTTGGCACAGCGGCAAAAGTCACTGCCGCCGCGTTCGACAGCGCACGCACCGTGCGCGTCACTTACATCAATCCGCAACTCAATGAAGAAACTCGCACCGCGCAAGTGCGCGTTGAACTCGCCAATGCGGGCGAACGGCTCAAAGCAGGCATGTTCGTCGAAGTCGAATTTCAAACCGGCGCAGCTACCGTCAGTGAAGAACTCGCCGTGCCGGAAGCGGCCATTCAGCGCATGAGCGAACGCGCCGTTGTTTTCATTGCCGATGAAAAAGAGGCGGGGCATTTCAAGGTGCGCGAGGTTGAGTTGGGCGGCGAGAGCAACGGTTACCGCACAATCACCGGCGGACTCAAAGCCGGTGAGCGCGTCGTGACCAAAGGCGGCTTCACGCTGAAATCGCAATTGCAAAAAGGTGAACTGGGAGAGGAACACTAAATGATTAACGCTCATATTCGTTTCTCCGTCGCGCAACGCTTGCTGGTGTTGCTGATGGTCGCGTTGCTCATCGGCGCGGGCGTTTACAGTTTGAAAAACCTGCCGATTGACGCCGTACCCGATGTCACCAACGTGCAAGTGCAGGTGTTGACCGCCACGCCCGCGCTCGCGCCGCTCGACATCGAACGGCAAATCACCTTTCCCGTCGAAGTGGCGATGAGCGGCTTGCCCGACATCGAAGAAATTCGCTCGGTGTCGAAGTTCGGCCTCTCCGCCGTGACCGTCGTGTTTGCCGACAGCGTCAACATTTACTTCGCGCGGCAGCTTGTGCTGGAACGGCTCTCACAGGCGCGTGAGCAAATCCCAGAAAACATCGGTGCGCCAGAGATGGGGCCGATCTCGACCGGCTTGGGCGAAATCTATCAATACGAATTGAAGGCAAAGAACCCGAAAGAGTTCGACGCGACGGCGCTGCGCACGATTCAGGATTGGAGCGTGCGGCGACAGTTGCTGAGTGTGCCGGGCGTGACCGAAGTCAACAGCTTCGGCGGATTCGAGAAGCAATATCAGGTGCGGCTCGATCCGGCCAAGCTGCAATCTTATGGCCTCGCGTTGCGCGACGTGTTTGAAGCCGTCGCGCGCAATAACGCCAACGTCGGCGGCGCATACATCGAGAAAGACGCTGAACAGTATTTGCTGCGCGGCATCGGTTTGGTGAGTTCGCTTGAAGACATTGCGATGATCGTCGTCAAGACGGGACGCGACGGCGTGCCGGTGTTTGTGCGCGATGTGGGCGAAGTTGTCACGGGCGCTACGGTGCGGCAGGGCGCAGTGACCTCGAACGGCGAAGGCGAAATCGTCGCGGGCATTGCGATGATGCTCAAAGGCGAGAATTCGCGCGCGGTGGTCGAGCGCGTCAAAGCGCGCGTTGAGGAAATCAAAAAGACCTTGCCCAAAGGCGTTGAACTGATTCCGTTTTACGACCGCACCGAACTGGTTGATCGCACCGTCTGGACAGTAGCCAAGAATCTGATCGAAGGCGCGTTGCTTGTCATCGTCGTGTTGATCTTGTTGCTCGGCAATTGGCGCGGCGCGTTGTTGGTAGCGACGATCATTCCGCTCTCGATGTTGTTCGCGGCGATTCTGATGCGGGTCTTCAACGTGTCGGGCAATCTGATGAGTCTGGGCGCGCTCGATTTCGGCTTGATCGTGGATGGCGCAGTCGTGATGGTCGAAAACGCCGTGCGCCGCCGCGCCGAAGCGCAACACGAAGGCAAAGACGAAGCGCCCGAAAAAACGATTCTTGACGCATGTCTCGAAGTCGCGCGTCCAGTCGTTTTCGCGGTGGCGATCATCGCCATCGTTTATTTGCCTATCCTCAGTTTGACCGGCATTGAGGGCAAGATGTTCAAGCCGATGGCGCTGACGGTCGTCTTTGCGCTGATCGGTTCGCTGTTGCTTTCACTGACGTTCATTCCCGCGATGCTGACGTTTGTGTTGCGCGGCAAAGTCGCAGAAAGCGAAAGCATCATCCTGCGCGTCGCGCGGCGTTGGTATGAACCGGCGCGTGCGTTCGTGATGCGGCGGCGCATTCCGGCGCTTACCGTAGCGTTGGTGTTGGTCGTCGTGAGCAGCGTGTTGTTTTCTTTTCTCGGCACTGAATTCATCCCGCGCCTGGATGAAGGTGCGCTCGCCATCGAAGCCAAGCTCTTGCCCAGCGTCGCGCTTTCGCATTCGATCAACACTTATTCACAAGTCGAGCGCGTGTTGCATCGCTTTCCCGAAGTCACACAAGTCATCACCAAAATCGGACGCGCCGAAGTCGCTACCGACCCGATGGGCGTTGAGTCGGGCGACGTGTTCATCTCGCTCAAACCGCGCGAGCAATGGACGACCGCGAAAAACCGCGAGGCTTTAGTCGAAAAAATGTCGGAAGCGTTGGAGCAAAACGTTCCCGGCGCGGCTTTCGGGTTTTCGCAGCCGATTGAATTGCGTGTGGCCGAATTGATTTCCGGCGTGCGTTCTGACGTAGCCATCAAACTCTTCGGCGACGACCTCGACACGCTCAAGCGCGAAGCCGACAAGATCGCGCGCGTAGTTGGCAAAGTCAGTGGCGCAGCAGACGTGAAAGTCGAACAGGTTTCCGGCTTGCCGCAATTGCAAATCAAACCCGACCGCGCGGCGATTGCGCGTTACGGCATCAACGTCGAAGCGGTCAACGAGCTGGTTGAGTCCATCGTTGCGGGCAAACAGGCGGGCGTGGTTTATGAAGGCGAACAGCGTTTCAACCTCGTCGTGCGTTTGCACGAACCCGCCAGCCGCAATGTCGAAACGATCAAAGGGTTGTTGGTTTCGGCTCCCAACGGCGCACGCATTCCGCTGGCGCAACTCACCGACATCGCCGTCGTCGAAGGCCCCGCGCAAATTTCGCGCGAAGACACGCGCCGCCGCATCGTCGTCGAAGCCAACGTCAGAGGCCGTGACATCGGCAGCTTCGTCAAAGACGCGCAAGCCGCGATTGATCGTGAGGTTAAGCTGCCTGCCGCGTATTACCTCAAGTGGGGCGGGCAGTTTGAGAACCTGCAACGCGCTTCGGAGCGATTGTTAATCGTCGTACCGCTCGCGCTGTTCCTCATCTTCGTCTTGCTGTTCACGACGTTTAATTCATTGAAGCAAGCCGTATTGATTTACACCGGCATTCCGTTCGCCATCGTGGGCGGCGTATTCGCGTTGGCCTTGCGCGGCTTGCCGTTTTCTATTTCGGCGGGCGTGGGCTTCATTGCGCTCTTTGGCGTAGCGGTGCTGAACGGCGTCGTAATGGTGAGCGCCATCAATCGGCTGCGCGAGGAAGGCCGCACGGTTGACGAAGCCGTCAACGAAGGCGCGGCGACGCGCTTGCGTCCCGTATTGATGACGGCGCTGGTGGCGAGTCTTGGCTTTATTCCGATGGCGGTTGCTACGTCCGCCGGAGCCGAAGTGCAACGTCCATTGGCAACCGTCGTCATCGGCGGATTGGTGACTTCGACATTGCTGACGCTGTTGCTGCTGCCAATGCTCTATCGGTGGTTTGAGCGCGATGCACAGGAACAATCTGAAACGCAGTTAAACCTGGAGGCCCCGCATGGAAAAACTACAACTTGAGCTGGAACTGCTGCTGCCCGGCGTAGCCGATGAGCAGGATCAATGCGTCGCGCGCGTGCAGGAACGTTTGAAAACCGCGCGCGGCGTGACTGAAGCGCATATCGAAAAGACCGACGGCAAAGCGCAACTCTGCCTGCATTACGATCCGGCGCAAACGACGCTTGCCGCCATTCAACGGCTCGCCAAACAGACGGGCGCGGAAATCGCCGAACGCTATCAACACGATCTCATCCGCATCGAAGGCATGGATTGCTCGGATTGCACGCTGGCAATCGAACACGGTCTGAAACGCATGGACGGCGTGTTGACGGCGACGGTCAATTACGCGGCGCAAACGGCGCGCGTGGAATACGACACCGAGAAACTTAACCGCGCAGTCATTGCGAAACGCATTCGCGGCATGGGCTACGCGGTGGCGAAAGAAGGCGTGGCGGCTTTCTTCACCGAGCGGCGCGAATTGATCTTCGCGTTATTGGCGGGAGCGTTCGTGCTGGCGGGCTGGTTGGCGGGACGATTTTTCGGCGCGAGCGAATGGGTCACGATGCCGCTTTATCTGGCGGCGTATCTATTCGGCGGCTGGGACATCGCGCGCCACGCGGTTCACGCGCTGCTCGAAAAACATTTCGACACCGATTTGCTGATGGTGCTGGCGGCGCTCGGCGCGGGGGCGCTCGGCGAATTCTTTGAAGGCGGGTTGCTGCTGTTTCTCTTCAGCTTGGGCCACGCGCTCGAAGAGATGGCGCTGGATCGCGCACGCGATGCAGTGCGCAAACTCGGCGACCTCGCGCCCAAAACTGCGTTGGTGCGGCGCGACGGCAAAGAAGTCGAACTGAGTGTCGAACAACTCAATGTGGACGACACGGTGATCGTGCGTCCGGGCGTGCGCATTCCCGTGGACGGCGCAATCCTAAGCGGCGCATCAGCCGTCAATCAGGCTCCGGTCACGGGCGAGAGCGTACCGGTTGAAAAAGCGGTGGGCGATAAAATTTTCGCCGGAACGGTCAACGGCGATGGCGCGCTCGAAGTCAAAGTCACGCGGCTGGCAAAAGACAATACGCTGGCGCGCGTGATGCAGATGGTTGAGGAAGCGCAAACGCAAAAGACGCGCACGCAACAGATGACTGAAAAGTTCACGCGCTGGTTCGTACCCGCTGTGCTGATCGCGGTCGTATTGATGATCGTTGTGCCGCTGCTGTTCGGCGGCGCATTTCGTGAATCTTTCCTGCGCGCGATGACGTTGCTGGTCGCGTGTTCGCCTTGCGCGCTCGCGCTCGGCACACCGTCCGCAATGTTGGCGGGCATCGCACAGGCAGCGCGCAACGGCTTGCTAATCAAAGGCGGCGCTCATCTCGAAACGCTTGGCGCTTTGACGACGATTGCGTTTGATAAAACCGGCACGCTGACGCACGGCCAACCCGAAGTCACCGATGTCATCACGGCTGAAGCGAATCAGAACGCCGATGAATTGCTGGCGCAGGCGGCGGCGGTCGAGAGCCGTTCCGGTCATCCACTGGCGCAAGCGGTTGTGCGTGCGGCGACGCAGAAAGCCTTGTCGCTTCCGGCCTCTGGCGAACTGGTTTCGCTCACGGGGCGCGGCTTGCGTTCGACGGTCAGCGGCGCAGACATCCTGATCGGCAATCGCAAGCTGATGAATGAATCCGGTGTTGCTCTGTCTGAATCCGTCAGCCAGCAACTTGAGCGACTCGAAACCGATGGCAAAACAACGATGATTATCGCCCTCAACAATGCTGTCGCGGGTGTCATCGCGCTGGCCGATACGCCGCGTGCCGATGCGAAAGCGACGTTGCAACGACTCAAGCAACTCGGCATTCGCCAGACGCTCTTGCTGACGGGCGATAACCGGCGCGTCGGTGAAAAGATGACGAGCTTGCTCGGACTCGATGCCGTGCGTGCGGAGTTGATGCCAGAAGACAAAGTGACCGCGATTCGGGAACTCGCTGCCGGAGAAACAGTGGCTATGGTTGGCGATGGCGTGAATGACGCGCCCGCATTGGCGGCGGCCAGTGTAGGCATTGCGATGGGCGGCGCGGGAACCGATGTCGCGCTTGAAACCGCCGACGTGGCGCTGATGGGCGACGAACTCAACAAGCTGCCTTTCGCCATCGGGTTGGGACGTGCTACGCGGCGCGTGGTCTTTCAGAATCTGGTGATCTCGGCCTCGGTGATTGCCTTTCTGATCGTCACGTCTATTCTCGGCGTCGTCGGCATCGGGCTGGCGATTGTCTTCCACGAAGGTAGCACACTGGTTGTAGTCGCCAATTCGCTGCGGCTGCTGGCCTATCGTGATCGTTGAGGAGTTCCGCGATGAACCCCCAAAACACCTATTTGTTATTGTTGTTCGTACAGATGCTGCACCTGTTGCATCACCGGCTGGCGAAACGGCACATCAGTTTTGCTGAAGTGATTTCGGCGGCGGTGCTGTGCGTACCGCCAACGGCTTTGTTGCCCGTGTGGTTGTTGGTGGGCACGCATCTGAGTTGCTGCGTTGTCCAACTCATCGGCAGCTTGTTTATTCACCGACTGTCGCCCGACTGGCCGCGCGCGTCATCGGCAAAATGACACGCGCATCAACAACCAGAAAGAACACCGAAAGAAAACCTATCACGTTGTCAGCGCAACCGGAACGCGGCCATCTCTTCGCCGTTGCGCACCAACAACGTATCGCCGACCAGCACCGGATGGTTCCAGGTTTTGCCTTCAATGGCTTTGAACCGCGCCAGTTCGGTGAACTGGTCTGAGGTTGCGGCGACCAGCGCCAGTTCGCCTTCTTCTGACAAAACGATCAACAGGTCTTGATCGGGCAACACGATGAGTTGGCCGTGACCGTAACGTCCGCCCTTCCACTTGCGCTTGCCGTCGGCGAGATCAACGCACGCGAGAATGCTGCCGTCGAAGCCAAATGCGTAACCCTTGTGAACCACAAAATCGTTGTAGTAAGGCTTCAATCCATTCGACGTCCAACGCTCTTCGACCGTCCATTTGTCAGTAACGTGTGCGACGGCGATGCGGCGCAAACCGACTTCAGCGCCGAGGCCAGAGCCGCTGCCCATCAACACGTCACTTTTAGCCGCTTCGGGGCCTGCTATCACGAAGGGTTGCACAATGCCGTCGCTCTTCCAGGCGTGTTCCCAAAGGAGCTTGCCATCAGTCGGAGCAACGCCGATTACGCCGACGCCGTTTAGCAAAAGTATCTGAGGGACGCCGCCGAGGTTCGCCAGATGTGGCGAGCTATAACCCGATCCGCCGGACGGACCGACCCAGCGCGGATTGCCGCTCCCTAGATCATAAGCCGCCAAGACTCCGGCGGTCGCTACGATAACGAGGTCGTTGACCACCACCGGCGAACTCGCAATGCCCCAATCCGGCACTTTCTTTTTGGTGTCGGTGGCGGCGTTGCGCGTCCAGACGACCGAGCCGTCACGCGCATCAAGTGCATTCAGGATTCCCGTGCCACCAAGCGTATAAACACGTCCGTTGCTCAAAGTTGGCGTAGCGCGCGGCCCCGCACCGGCATTCGACTCATAGAACCGGGCCGCGTCGCGGTGTCGCCACACAGCTTCGCCGGTGTTCAAGTTATAAGCCGAAACAATCTCATCCTCGCCGCGTTGCTCTTGCGTGAAGATGCGATCTCCATTGACCGAAAAAGACGACCAGCCCGGCCCGACAGGTTTGCGCCACACTTCAACCGGCGGCGATTGCGTCCAGTTGGTGTTGATGCGCGCGCCGCGCACCACGCTGTCACGCTCAGCCCCGCGAAAGCCCGACCATTCAGCTTTCGATTTCGCAGCAGTTGAATTTGTTTCGGGAGTTTTTGCATCAGGCAAGGCCAATGTCGGAGCCACTAACGGCGTAATCGTTGCGGTCGGTGGCGCAACCGCAGCAGGCACAAGCGCCACCGGGTCTTTTTCGTTGCGGGCTTGAGAGAGCAAGCGTTCTTCGGCAGTGGGAGTCCAGCGCCAGTGAAAATCCGATCCGCCTTCGCCGACGATGCCATCGGTTCTGAGCAAGGTGAACACTCCGCACGCGAGCAAGATGGCTGCACTCAGCGCCGCGCGCCGTGCTATTGATGACAAGCGATGACTCACCACCGCCGCCACGACCAGCGCAAGGCACAGCACCGGAATGGCGTAAATATAAAGCAACATCCCCATCCCCGCGCCCGCCAGCGAAATGTGAGCGACGAATCTGGTCGCAACAAGCGCGACGACCATCAGCACGACAACGCCGATACGCTCAGGCCACAGTGCCCGGCTGAAAAACAGCCACCACACCAAAATCGCCAACGCGCAGCCGAGTCCGCCCAACATCGCCACCATAGCGGCATCAGGCGCGACGAGTGGTACGCCAAATCTGGTCAGGCACAACAGCACAGCCGCTACCACGCCGGGCCACAGCCGAAACGGCTTCTGAGAAGAAGGTAAGTCAATCTGATTGTTCGTCATGTCTGGCTATACGTATCTGCGCAAACTACAGGTTCAGATTTTTTATGGTTGACTTGAAAGCCAAAAAATCAGGGATACAGATTTTAACAGCCTGTGCTAGTATCCGCCCGCATTCCGATCAAAGCGCGTTTTCACACATCCCACGCAAGAGCCTGATCCATAGTCAAACGGGACTCAAACGGCACGCGCCATAAGCCTTCAATTTTAGAATTCCACCTCGTTCGGCCACATCAAGCCAACGATATGCGGCGGCTATGTGTCACCAGATGTGAAATTAACGATGTGACATTGGCCGCTTCGCACACGCTCTTGCAGCATCGCGCCGCTTCCCATTTCGCGCGGTCAGCCCACAATCACAGCAAAACGATACGGGAAGGTTGTATGTTGAATTTCCTGCTTCGGGCTTATGCCCAAATTGGTGTCCATATCATGCGCAGCTCTGTGTTCGCGCGTTCGCTGGTTCTCGGCCTCAGCACGTTGGGAGCCGTTCTCGCGTTTCAGGCACTCTCACAACACGAACTTAAAGAAATCATGACGGCTCAATCACCGGGCCAGCGCATGGAAATGTTCATGGAAGCCCGCGAAAGCCTGGGCGAAGAATTCGGCGGCGCAGCCCGCGAAGCCTGGTTTTATAAACAACGCGCTTATCCGCTTGACGAAATTCCGCGCGGCGCAAATCTCGAAGCCAATACCGCCGCTGATGAACTCGAAAAACAAAACGTCGAGCGCCGTCGCAACGGTTTTAAGACGGCGGGCGATATTGATCCCAACGCAAACTGGAAGGCGCTGGGGCCGCAACCGATTCGGGTCGGCCAAACCTTTGGCGTACGCAATGCCGTGTCAGGTCGCGTGACGGCGATTGCGCTTGATCCGCGTTATGACGGCGTGAACAACAAGACTGTTTATGTCGGCGGCGCGCAAGGCGGCGTGTGGAAGTCAGTGGACAACGGCGCTTCGTGGGTAACGCTCACCGACAGCCTGCCGACGCAAGCCATCGGCGCCATTGCCGTAGACCCCATCAACCCCAACGTCGTGTGGGTCGGCACCGGCGAAGCCAATCGCACGGGCGATGCTTATTACGGCGCGGGCTTGTTCAAGTCCACCGACGGCGGTGCGACCTGGGCACAAATCGTCGGGCCAGTGTCTTCGTTCGAGCCGAAAGAGCCGGTCTTTTTGAATTGCACCTTCGGCGCGATTTCGATCCATCCGACCAAGCCCGACACGGTGTTCGTTTCGACCAACGTGGGCTTTCACCTCAACGCCGCCGACATCGTCGGACAAGTGCCGCTGGGCAACCGTGGCATTTGGCGCACAACCGACGGCGGCAAAACGTGGATCAACGTGAACCCCACGCAAAATCGCCTTGACCTGCTCGGCTCTGACGTCGTCATTGACCCGCGCAATCCGAGCCGCGTCTATCTCTCGCTCGTCGGCGAAGGCATCTTCCGCTCAGATAACGACGGAAACTTTTTCACCTGGAAGGAATTGACCAAAGGCTTGCCGCCGCGTTTCGACAAAGACGGGAAACGTATTTACGCGCGTATCAAATTCGCCCTCGGCCCGGCGGTGGGCAGCGGTTCTATCTCGACGATTTACGCTGCGATTGCCGCACCGAACGACTCAATGGTCGGCATTTACCGCTCGACCGACGCGGGCGAAAATTGGGTACGCTTTGCCGCGCCTCCGTCAGGGCAGGCCAATTACAACCTCGCGTTCGGCGCTGATCCGAACAACGGCAATGTGTTGTATTACGGCACGAACGCAAATCCGGCTTACGATGGCGGTACGCTTTATCGCAGCAACAATGCGGCAGAAGGCTGGGCCGACATTACGTTGGGCGATGCGTCGGGTGGCTTGCACCCCGACTCACACGTAGTGGTCGTGAGCAAGAACAATTCGAACATCATGTTCACGGGCAACGACGGCGGCATCTGGCGCACCGATAACGCGCAGGCTCCGACCCCGAGTTGGGTCAATTGCAACAACGGACTCAACATCACGCAGTTTCAATCAGTCGCGGTTGATCCTTATAACAGCAATGCGGTCATCGGCGGCACGCAAGACAACGGCACGAACGCCTATCGCGGCAGCCCCGTGTGGGAACACATTGACGACGGCGACGGCGGCGCGGTCATCATTGATCAATCCAACCCGCAGGTGCTTTATCACACTTATTTCAACGCCTCGTTTAGCAACGGCGCGATCATCGGCCCGGTCTTTTCGTCTGACGGCGGCAACACATGGATTCCGCGCGGTTGCCTGCCTTGCAGCAAAATCGAAAAAGGCCAATTCAACCCGAAAGACCGCGTAGCCTTTTACGCGCCAATGACCGCGAACACAGCGTATGGCGGACTCAACGGCAACGTCCTTTATTTCGGCACGCATCGCGTTTATCGCACGTCAGATCAAGGACAGACCTGGTATGGCCTCGGCCCTAGCACTGATGGTTTCGGACAAGACCTGACGCGCGGCGTCAGAGGCGTTGTCACCACCATTGCGTCGTTCCCCGCGCGCGGCGGCATTGACCCCGCTGGCGAAGTCGTATGGGCAGGCACCGACGATGGGCAAGTGCAAGTCACGGCCAATGCGCACCTGAAAGAAGGCGCGCGCTGGTTTGACGTATCGAAAGGTCTGCCCAATCGTTTCGTCAGCGACATTGCCGTAGACCCGCGCAATCCCAAACGCGCCATCGTGACGTTTTCGGGCTTCAATCGAAACACGCCTTCGACGCCCGGCCACATCTTCGTGACCGACAACACGGGGGCCACATGGACGGACATCAGCGGCAGCTTGCCGGATACGCCGTTGAATTCGGTGATTCTCGACCCGTTCAAATCCGACACGTTTTATGTCGGCACTGACTTGGGCGTTTTTTACAGCACCGATCGCGGACAAACCTGGGCGCGGCTCGGCAACGGATTGCCGCGCGTCGCCATATTGCAAATGCGCTATCACCTCGCCACCGGCAGTTTAGTGATCGCCACGCACGGACGCGGCGTCTATCGGTTGGCGGTAAATCCGACCGGTATCGCCACCGTGAGCGCGGCGAGTTTCACCGGCAGCGCCATCACGCCCGAATCCATCGTGTCTTCGTTCGGCACGAATCTGGCGAGCGGCACAGTGAAAGCCAATCAGAACCCTTTGCCTACGACATTGGGCGGCACGCGCGCCTTCGTGCGCGACAGCCTCGGCAACGAACGGCCAGCTTCGCTGTTTTTCGTCTCGCCGACGCAAGTGAACTTTCAGGTTCCGGCCAGCACGGCATCAGGCGAAGCGATGGTGACGATCATCAACGGCGGCGGACAGGCCGCCATCGGATTTATGCGCGTCAATTACGTAGCGCCCAGCGTGTTCACCTCTAACGCCAGCGGTTCCGGCGTACCGGCAGGGCTGGTCTTGCGGGTGCGTGCCAACGGCTCACAGGTTTATGAACCGCTCGCGCAATGGACGGGCAGCCAATGGCAAAGCATTTCGATTGATGTCAGCAACACAACGGAACAAGTTTTCCTGGTTCTGTTCGGCACGGGCATTCGCTATAACACCGGGCTGAATACGACGGCGGTCAAACTGAGCAGTTCGTCGTTCAGTCTCGATGCGTCGGTGCTTTATGCCGGGCCACAAGGCGCGCTCGTCGGACTCGATCAAGTCAACGTGCGCATTCCCAGCACGGCCAACGGACGCGGCGAAATGACGCTGCAACTAATGGTCGAGGGACGCATGGCTAATCCCGTGCGCGTGCAGTTCCGTTAATCGCAAGCTACCTCTCAGGGTCATATCGAAAGGCAGGCCGTGCTTTCCATGAAGCGGTGGGAAGCGACGGCCTGCCTATTTTTTTCTTCACCTTTTTTTCGCCTTTTTCTTCATCGGGCTATAAAAATCCTGAAATCAGCCGCAGGCCGCCACCGTTGCGCAATTGACGCAGTTGAGCGATAAAATACTGCCAGCGACGTTTATTTACGTTTTGCCTACATCAACATTTCACATTCAGGAGAGCAGCTATGTCATTACGCATTGGCGAAGTCGTGCCGGATTTCACGGCAGACACCACCGAAGGCACTATCAATTTTCACGAATGGATCGGCGAAGGCTGGGCGATGCTCTTTTCGCATCCCAAAGATTTCACGCCGGTATGCACGACCGAACTGGGCTATTTAGCCAAGATCAAACCCGAATTCGACAAACGCAACGTCAAGGTCATCGGCCTGAGCGTGGATAAAGCCGAGTCGCACTTGCGCTGGGCCGCCGACATCGAAGAAACGCAAGGCACGGCCTTGAATTTCCCCGTCATCGCCGACGCCGATCAAAAAGTTGCGCGGCTTTACGACATGATTCATCCCGAAGTCAGCGACCTGTTCACCATTCGCTCGGTCTTCGTCATCGGCCCTGACAAAAAGGTCAAAGCGATGCTGACCTATCCAGCGAGTTCAGGCCGCAACTTCGATGAGATCGTACGCCTCGTGGATTCGTGCCAACTGACAGCGAAATACAGCGTAGCGACGCCGGTCAACTGGAAGAGCGGCGAAGATTGCATCATCGTCCCCGCGCTTTCTGACGAAGCCGCCAAAGAGAAATTCCCCGGCGGTTGGAAAACACTCAAACCTTATCTGCGCATCGTCCCGCAACCCGGACAATAGTCGGTCATCGGTAGCCGGTTGTCGGTAATTTGATTTTGCCGACAACCGACAACCGACACCCGACAACCGATTTATGCGAGTCACGCTCAAACGCATCAACGACGCCTTTCATCTCGAAGCCGCCAACGAAAGCGGCAATACGGTGAACATAGACGCCAGCCCCGCGATTGGCGGCTTGGGAATGGGGGCGCGTCCGATGGAGTTGCTGTTGATGGGTTTGGGCGGATGCAGCGCGATTGATGTGTTGAGCATTCTCAAAAAAGCGCGCCAGCCCGTCGCTGACTTGCAGGTCACGGTGAACGCCGAACGCGAGCAAAACCTAGAGCCTGCGTTATTCAAAACGATTCACGCGCATTACGTCATCACGGGCGACGTGGCCCCCGAACGCGCGCAGCAGGCGCTCGACCTGTCGCTGCAAAAGTATTGCTCGGTCGCGCGCGTACTCGAAAAGTCAGCGACCATCACCTGGTCTTTTGAAATAGTTTCTTCATGACTGAACGCCACTTTGAGACGGAAGCTGTCCGCACCCAATACGAACGCAGCGCGCACCGCGAACATTCCGTGCCGCTCTATCTGACTTCGAGCTTCGTGTTCGACGATGCCGAGCAAGCGCGCGCGCTGTTCGCCGACGAAGTCAGCGGAAACATTTACACGCGGTTTTCCAATCCGAACAACACCGAACTCATCGAAAAGATTTGTCGGCTCGAAGGCGCAGAAGACGGCCTGGCGACGGCTTCTGGGATGTCGGCGATCTTCACCACGCTAGGCGCGCTGCTCAAAGCGGGCGATCACATCGTCGCATCGAACGCGCTGTTCGGTTCTTCGCACCAAATCCTCAACCAGATTTTGCCGAAGTGGGGCATCACGACGACTTACGCAGCAATGCAAAGCCCTGAACAATGGGAGCAAGCCGTCCAACCCAACACGCGACTCGTACTGGTTGAAACGCCTTCTAACCCCGCGCTCGAATTAATTGACCTTGAATGGCTCGGCAAGTTTTGCCGCGCGCGCAATCTGATTTCCGTCGTAGACAACTGCTTCGCTACGCCGTATCTGCAACAGCCGCTCAAATACGACATTGATTTGGTGACGCATTCCGCGACCAAGTTTATTGACGGACAAGGCCGCGCCATCGGCGGCTTGATTGCCGGAAGCGCCAATCTGATGAAAGACATTCGTTTCTTTGCGCGCCACACCGGTCCTTCGCTTTCGCCGTTTAATGCGTGGATTTTCTCAAAAAGCCTCGAGACACTCGCCGTTCGCATGGAACGACACTGCGCCAACGCGCTGCGACTGGCCGAATGGTTGAGCGAACGCCCAGAAATCGCGCGCGTCAGCTATCCCTTTCTTGATTCGCATCCGCAAGCCGCGCTCGCGCGCAAGCAAATGCGTTTGGGCGGCGGCGTAGTGACCTTCGTTTTGAATGGTGGACTCACTGCCGGACAGCAATTTTTGAACAACCTGCAAATGCTTTCGCACACCGCCAACCTCGGCGATGCGCGCACGACCGCGACGCATCCGGCTTCGACGACGCATTCCAAACTCAGCGAAGCCGACCGACTCGCCGTAGGTATCGAAGCAGGATTGATTCGCATTTCTGCCGGACTCGAACACCCAGACGACATCATCGCTGACATTGAACAAGCCCTGTCCTAATCGGTTAAGATGCGCGCATCATTTTCCGCACAAAAGGAGGAAGCACCATGAGCGTACTCACAAAAGCCACCATCGAAGACCTTTATGCCGTCGAGGGAAAGGCCGAGATCATCAATGGGGAGATCGTCACATTTATGGCTACTGGATATATGCCCAGCCGCGCCGCAGGCCGAATTCATCACAGCTTGATTAACCACGAAGACGCGCACGGCGGCGGCTGTGCCTTCACCGACAACACCGGCTTTCACGTTGATCTGCCGCACCGCGAATCTTTCAGCCCTGACGTAGCTTGGTACACCGGCGCCAATACTGGAATGCGCTTTCCCGAAGGCGCACCGGCTTTCGCCGCCGAAGTCCGCAGCGAAAACGATTATGGGCGCGCAGCCGAACGCGCAATCGAAGCCAAACGCTATGATTACTTTGATGCAGGTACGTTGGTCGTGTGGGACGTAGACATCCTCAGCGATGACGTCGTGAAGTGTTATCGGTGGGATGCGCCGCATCATCCGCGCATCTTTCGGCGCGGCGACATTGCCGATGCTGAACCGGCTGTCCCCGGCTGGCGTTTGGCGGTAGACACGCTGTTTCGCTAACTCATTTCAAAAGGAAAACATTCTGATGAACTCAATTACCGTACAAGAACTCAACGAGCTACGCGCCGCTGGCACGGAGCATCAACTGATTGACGTGCGCGAGCCGAATGAATACGACCATTGCAACCTCGGCGGTGAACTGATTCCGCTGGCAACGGTGGGGCAAAGCCCTGATCGCATCCGCCGCGACATTCCCGTCGTCGTGATGTGACGCAGCGGCAAGCGCTCGGCGAGCGCTATTCAACACCTCGAAACCGCGCACGGCTTCACCAACCTGAGCAATCTGACGGGCGGTATTTTGCAATGGGCTGCGGATATTGATCCGAACGTGCCGACATACTAACGCGCGAGTTCCCTGCTGACGGCGGCGATCACTTTCGGCAATTGTTGAGCGTCTTGAAACAGGCTGATGGCGGCAATGCCTGCGGCTTTGTGCCGCAGTGGTTCAAGCAGATTGGCTAAATTGATGCCGCCGAGCGCATACACCGGCAGTGCCACGGCTTCGGCAATCGCACGAAACTTTTCCAAGCCCAATGGCACGCCATATTCGCGCTTGGAAGGCGTTTCATACACCGGCCCGCACGTGATGAAATTCGCGCCGCCCGCTTGCGCCACATGCGCTTCAGCCAATGAGTGCGTCGAAACTCCAATCAAAAAATCTGACGGAACGACAGCTCGCACGTTTTCAACCGACAGTGAGTTTACGCGCAGGTGTACGCCGTCGGCGCCTACGGCTAACGCAACGTCTACGCGATCGTTGATGAGGATGCGCGCGCCGTGTGGACGTGCAACGACAATGGCGGCGCGAGCGAATTCAGCCAGTTCGCGTGCCGATAAATCTTTTTCACGAATTTGAATCAAGGGGACGCCGCGACTAGCGGCTTGTTCGATGAGGCTAAGCTGCGCAGTCCGATGTGGAGCCGGTAAGGTCAGCCGATCTGTGATGAGGTAAAGCACACTACGTGAGTTTGTCGGAATTAAATGAGGGGTTGCTGGGCGGCGTCGGCAAAGAAGAACCGGAAAGCACCGCTACGCTGGCGCGAAACTTGACGATGTCCCACACGCCGGCGGCAATGTTCACCAACCCCAGCCCCGTGACGAGGCCTTTCATCCAGCCGCTGGTCAGAAACGATTGCAAGCCCTGCGAGTTGAGTTTGCCGGTGATGAAATAGAGGAAGAAATTGTCATCCCAATAAGCAGGCAGCCACGGCAAGATGACCAGCATGATGCCGACCTCGAAACAGATCAGGATGTATACGATCACCGTCAATTTTGCCGTGTTGAGTTTTTGCGCCACGCGAGATTACTTGCCTCTTGGTATTGCTATGGGAATTGCCGAAATTGAATCAATCGCAGCATAACAGCTTGTCGCAAAGCGCCGCAAACTTGATGGGTATAGGTTCCGAATTAGCGATTGAAGGCCAGTATCATCGTGGTGCGACGACGCATTACGGTAAGTTTGACGGAGTTTCCAACGGCATTGTCGAGGGCTTGCAACAAACCGGCCAGTTCAGTCACTGAATTTTCGGCAACTATGGTGACGACATCGCCCGCCTGCAACCCGGCGCGCGCGGCGGGACTGTTCTCATTCACGGTGGCGATCAGCACGCCGTGAGCTGCGCCGAAATGCTGCAACAAGGCGGCAGTCATCGGCTGGACTTCCAATCCGTAAACTACCTTTAGCCTCACCTCGGGCGGCGCGGGAGCCGCGATAATGTTTTTCATGATGGCATCCATGCTGACGACTTTGGCTTCGAGTTTTTCGCGTTGCGGGTCAGTGTTAGGCAAGTTTTTCAATTGAGACTTCCAGGCTTCGAGCCGTTGCAAAAGTTTGCTGATGAGTTGTTCAGGTTCGGCGACCAGCGGCACGAGCTTGGCCTTGACCACTTTGAATTCATTCTCGCGCTTGAGCCGAATGATTACCTGGCTGTCAGGCGGTAACTGGCGCAACATCGAAGCCAATTGCGCACGTGATTCAACCGGACGCTCGTTCAGGCTCAACAAAATATCTTTGACCCTGATGCCCGCTTCTTCCGCCGGACTATCAGGAACTACGCCATTCACCCAAACGCCGCGCTCCAGTTTGGCGCTTCCGCCACTCAACGAAGTCTTGATGGTCGCCGGAATATCGAGCGAGGTCGCACCCAGCCAGCCGTAAGCGAGACTTTCTTTGGATGTCGTTATTTTCGTGACGATTTCCTGAATTCGCGCCAGCGGATAAACCAGACTGATTTCGTTGGCGATGTCATAAACGGCTACGCCCAACACTTTGTTGTCATTGGTCGTAATGACACTGCCGTCCTGCACCAGCGTGAGTTTGGGGAGAGTCAGCCGATAAAACGGATTACTCACGCTGTAGCGAAAGTCCGACATAGCCTTCACGGCTTGCGCCACAAACATATTGATGCGCGGGCGGGTTAGCGAAAAATTGCCGCTGCGGCTTTGCCCCTGACGCGGATGAAAACCCCACATCTTGCCGCGTAAGACTTCAGGCAAAACGGCTAATGTGCCGGCGCTGACCGGTTCGAGCTTATCGCTTTCGACCTTCAGCACACATAACTCGGTGACGGCATCCATCCCTAAGAATTGCGCCATCAGCGGGCGGCTTTGATTGGCGGTGTAAACCTTGAGATCGTGCGGCGGCTGGCTGGGCAGTACGCCCACGAGCCGCGCCACGATGATGCCATCGGCGCTAACGACCATGCCAAGCGTTACGTTGTTGACCTTGCTGGCAGGTAACGGTTCGCCATCAAGCGTCATCAATCCGGCTTCGCCTTGCGGCAAGTCTACGGTTTGATGAACGTGAACCAATCCTGACGGGAGCGATTGCCGCAACATCACCGGCGTCTGGCTTTCAGTGACCGGAGGCGTTTGCGAAGGCTCGACAATGTCAGGATTGCGTTTCGGGCGAACGATGGGATTAGGCAGACGGCGCGGGCTTTGCGCGATTGCCTCGGGGAGCAACCACATCAAAAGGCTCAGACAGAAAATAACGCGCAATAACTTCATCAGTAACTTAATGGAGTGAAAGGACAAAGAAAAGAATCTCTAAGAAGCCAAAAGCCGCAGGTAACATAAAGGGAGTCACTTGCGGCTTTCGTTGTTTTCGTTCGCGGCGCGTTAGAACGCGGCGATCATACTTTCAGCTTTTGATGCCGCTACCACTTTTTCTAATTCCCGACCGAAATAGGCTTGCCCTTGGCGCATCACCTGTTTTGTTTTCGGGCTGTACATTGCCGGTTCCGCCATCTCAGTCGTCGGCATCGCTCGCGCGAGTTCAATCTTCTCTGGCGCGGCACTAGTCGCTTTGACCAGAGTCACCTTAAAGTTCGAGCGTGGCGTAACCTTTTGAACAGACGGCACGATCACTTCAGTCACTGAAGGTTGCACACCAACATCCGCCACCATCCGCGTTGATTCGTTGGTCGAAGCGGGCGTAACGCTGTTACGCAATTGCATCGTCGTAAACATTGCAATCAATGCAATGGCCGCCATTGCCGACGCGGCTTGCCCAAAGCTAAACGATTGCGCGAGCCAGTTCTGCAACCAGACCAGCGGATTGCTCGCGGTCTCTTCTGCTTTGTGTTGAGCCAAACGAGCGCGAACGCGAAACGCAAAATCGGGCGGAGCCGTGATCGCGGGTACGGTTTGCAACAAGGTCTTGAGCCGTGCGTCTTCACTAACCGTTTCGGTCGCCATACGCATTTGCAGGCGCGCCATGAAATCAGCAGGTGCTTTCACTTGCGGTTGCGTATTCAACAGCGACACCAGCTTGGCCGTCGCCGTCATATCTTTACGGCAAGCGGTGCAAGTCTGGGCGTGATGCGCAGCTGCTTCGCTGACGTTCACTGTTTCAACTGACTCTCTGATTTGTTCACAAGTCATCGTGTGTAATCTCCACTAAAGAGCCTCGAACCTTATTTATTAAAAACTGGGTCGAGCAGGGGTTCGTGTACTACGGATGCGTCTTACAAATACTCGCGCAACTTTTCTTTCAACAGGTTGCGCGCCCGATTGATGCGGGATTTCACCGTCCCGTCGGGCAAGTTCAAAATTTCGCCGATCTCTTCGTAACTTTTCTCTTCCACGTCGCGCAAGACCAGCGGGATGCGATAATTTTCAGGCAACGTCGTGATCGCGCGCCTGACAGCGGCCAATCGCTCATCGTCAATCATCAAATCTTCGGGAGCGATGATGCGCGTATCAGCGATTTCGACTTCGATTTCGTCTCCATCCTTGTCAGACGTGAAGAACGGCATCTGGAATACGCCGCGTCGCTTGCGTTGGCGAATCACACTGATCGCCAAATTTTGTGCAATGCGATAGATATAAGTCGAAAAACTGAAATCAGCGCGATAGCGTTCAGCGTGTTGAAAGAGCCTGATGAAGGTTTCCTGCGCAATGTCTACGGCGGTTTCGTAATCGTGCAACAGGTAATAAACGTGATTCGTGATCTTGTCCTGATAGCGGCGAACGATTTCTTCAAACGCCGCGTGGTCGCCTTCTTTAATGGCAGCCATCAGGGAGTGATCGTCGAGTTGCTGGTAATCCATCATGCGGTGAGCATAAGGCTCGACGTAAGATTTGACACCTGACACCCCTTCAGCACTTGCGCGCCGACCTTTTTCGCTTCGCCCGCCGACTTCAGGAAAACTTGTACTGAGGCTCAACACACTCATCACCAATCAACTCTACTTCTTAAAATCTTTATTCTTAAGTCTGCCGGGGCAGGCGACGTTTGTCGTTGTTACG
The DNA here is from genome assembly GCA_031414155.1 of Acidobacteriota bacterium. Lineage (GTDB taxonomy): Bacteria > Acidobacteriota > Blastocatellia > RBC074 > RBC074 > JACPYM01. Next base: position 5,033 of record JANNUY010000856.1, on the reverse strand, counting down.
AAACCAGGATTTCAGGGAAAGGATTCGTGTGGATGAAGCGCTTTAATTTACGCTGTGAGCGACATTGCTGAAAACCAAAAACAGCGGGCAAGTTTTTCAGCAAGAAGCACTTCGGTGAATCCAGACCAGCCGCAAACGCCTCTAACTATAAATTGTTCCGCGAAGTTAGAAGATTTTTTGAATGGCTAGAAACTGGTTGAAAAGCCGAGGGCAAGTGTGTCTGACAAGCAGTCAAACCGTGTCATAGAGGAAAAATTTACCGACCTAATTTCTGCCAATCGCACGATATGGGGTAATTGCAGTTTTATGAATTCAAAAAACTGCCTCAAGCCGTAAATTTTGCTGCACTTATTTGTAGCACTTCCGCTATATTGGTGTGGCTGACGGAAAATATTTCCTGTAAAAGCCAACCGCATCCCTACGAAAACTTAAGCAACATCCTATGAATTGGTTTCATGAAACTGATTAAGCGCACAACTCTGCACTTTCGCGAAGGCACGTCTGACAAGGTTTACGAAGTAGACCTGTGCGAAGTCGGTGCGGGCGCGTTTGTGGTGAACTTCCGTTACGGACGACGCGGCGCGCAGTTGAAAGAAGGCAGCAAAACCGTCAGCGCCGTTCCGCAGGCCGAAGCCGAAAATATCGCAGCAGCTTTACTCGCTGAAAAAACTAAGAAAGGTTACAACGAAGTCAGCGCCGACACGGTCAACGCCGCTCCGATTCCGGTTAAGGCGCTGAAGCCGAACGCCGACAGCGACGCACGCGCGCAAGCCGTGTTGCAACACCTGCAACAACGTAACGGCGACTGGAAGCTGGAGCGCGTCATCTGGCGTGCTGGCGAATTAAAGCTACAAGCCGCCGCACCTTTGCTGATTGGATTCATCGGCAGCGGCAATGCGCTGCGCGATTATTGCGTAGCGTGGGCGTTGGGCTGGTGTGGCGATGCAGGTGCGATTTCGGCTTTGGGTTTGTTGGCAAACGACGCATCGCGCCCCGCGCATGTAAGCGCCATCGCGCGCGAAGCCATTCGCAAGCTCTTGCCTGAATCGGCACGCGCGGCTTTTGTCGCAGAGCAAATCAATTCATTGCCTACCAACCTGCGTTCGCTGGCTGAGAACGGCCCCGCCGAAGGTTTCTCAAAAGTCTTTTACGATTATCTCTCAGGCGGCGAGTCGCAGCGGATGGCGCTGATTGAAACGCTGTACCTGATAGACAACGAACACGTACGCCCTGCGCTCTTGCATTTCGCGCGTACTGCGCCGCTGCGACCAAATTCATTCAAGCAACTGCGCCACTTGCTCAAGGCCGCCGAATATCGCCGCGATGGCGAAATCTTCGGCTTGCTCGCTTATCGCTTCGAGAAAGAGCGCGCGATGTATAGCAATTGGCACGAGAACTCGCGCGTCAAAGAGGCGGTTCAATACGGCGACTATGTCCTCGGCCCGAAAAGCGAGCAGACCAAACCTGATACGAAATTTGCTTACAGCGACCGCACGCGGCGTTACCTGCGCCAGCGCGTATGGCGTACGTTGCGGCGCTTGGGCGAATTGCAGGATAGCGATTACGTGAAAATGGCGGTCGGCGTGTTACTGCCTTTCAGCGATGCTGACGCGCAAGCCCCGCGCGAAGCAACGCATCACGAATTAGATCGAACGACTTGGCGATACATCGCCACTGAAACGGTGCATTGGGATCGCTTTGCGGGTTACGTCGCGTTCAACCACGTGCTTTATCAAAACAGTCCGCGCTATCAGCTCAAGCCCAACACCATCGCGTGGCGTTGCCGCAAACCTTACAAGCCCGGCAACCCCGAACCGTCCGTCCGCGAAGAAGCCTTCCCGCGCGCGTGGGAAACTCATCCGGCGGGACTCTTGCACCTGTTGGCCGAAAGCGCGTGCGAACCAATTCATCATTTCGCTATCAAAGCCTTGCGCGGTTGCACGGAGTTTTGTCAGCAATTGGATGTGGCAACGGTCGTGATGTTGTTGGGACGGCCTTACGCCGTGACCGCTCGGCTGGGTTTTGAATTGGCGCAAAAACGTTATGAAGCCAATACGCCTGATTTGAATTTAGTACTCGCTGTCGCCGATTGCCTGGACGCGGAAGCCCGCGCGACCGCACACCGTTGGATTGCGGAAGGCCGTCAACATTACCTCGCAGCGACAGGTTTTCTGGCAAATCTCGTGACGAGCGAATACGCCGACACGCGCGCTTTTGCTCGTGCGTTTTTGCAAGGCGCTGAACTGCCTGCCGAGACCGCGCGCACCTTGATCGTGCGCTTGCTGGCTTTCGTACTCACGCTCAAACCCGAAAACGAAGCCGTCGCCAAAGACATCGCCGTAACTTTGCAAACCTGTTTCAGCGCACCGCTGCGCACCGTGAGTCTCGATGTCGTACGCGACCTGCTCGACCATCCTTCGCTCACGGCGCAAGAGTTGGGCGGATTCCTGTTGCTCAATCACGAAACGCCTGCTGATCAATTGCCTGAGACGGTGATTCAGTCGTTGATCGCTTCGCCGCACGCTTCGATGCGCGGCATCGGCATTCGCTTGTTGGGGCAATGGCCGGACGAACGGTTGCTGAAAAACGAAGGCCTGCTGACGGCTTTCGTTACGCACGAACTCGAAGACATTGGTCAGGCGATTCGTCCCGTGTTGCAACGTCTGAGCGAAAACCATCGCACGTTTGCCAACCGCATGGCCGACCGTCTGATCACCGTGCTGTTGCGGCGCGAATCACACACAGGCGTTCATCGCACCGTCGTGCTGACGCTCAAAAACGATTTGGGTGTGGCGTGGCAGGAAGCGGCTTCGCGCGAAACGATCACTCAACTCATTCGCGCGAAATCATCCGAAGCGCAGGAATTGGGTGGCGTGCTGTTGCAAAACAAACTGCAACAAAAGGCAGCGTGGTTGGCGGAATTCACTACGCTCGAAATCGCACGCTTCGCTGACCACCAGGTCAAAAGCGTACGCGACGCGGCGCAATCGCTTTTCACGTACAATCTTGATCGCTTTCGTTGTGCGACCAATCCGACGGGCTGTCACGAAGAACTCGCGCAAGGCGTGCGCTTGCTAGACGTGCGTTGGGATGACGCACGGCAATTTTATTTCGCCGCGTTCGAGCGCGAATTTACCGCAGCGGAATTCACGCCCGGCCTGCTGGTCGGCATCTGCGACAGCACGCGCCCCGAAGTGCAAAAGTTCGGACGCGATTTGATCTCGCGCTATTTCGCCGACGCCGATGGGCAGGAATATCTGTTGAAACTGAGCGAACACCCTACGACCGACTTGCAACTGTTCGCTACGAATTATCTGGAACGGTACGCGACGAACGATGCGGCGCGGCTGCGCGAATTGAAACCCTATTTCGTCAGCGTGTTGGCGCGCGTCAACCGCGCCCGCGTCGCCAAAAGCCGCGTGATGAATTTTCTGTCCGCCGAAGGACAGAAAAGTTTTGAAGCCGCCGCTGTCGTGGCTGAAATTTTGACGCGCCAATCCATCACGATGGCGATTGGCGACAAAGCCGCGGCGCTTGAAACGATGCTAACGATTCGGCAAGCTCAACCGGCGATTGCGTTGCCGATTCAGATTCATCAAGTGGCAAAAAAATGAAGGCAAAAAGATGTTGAGGTAATTTTTTTGCCCTCATTTTTTTGCCAGTAAAACCAAGTTATGCGATTCGACTTTGCTTACAACGGAAACACGACGGTTGAGAGCGGCGCGCGGCTGACGCGTATGTCGTTCGCGCCCGATGTGAAACGCGAGCCGACTTATTTCAGCGGCGAGTTGGGGCAGAGTCTGTTATTCCGCGAAGCCATCAGCGCGTTGCACGACGTAGTCGTTGCCGACCTGCGCTTCAAGCCAAAAGACAAAACCGCTTATCTGGAATGGGCGGCGCAGCAGGAAGAACTCGACTGGCAAGCCATCGCCGCGCAACGCAGCGACGTGCTGGCGCGCATGCAACCGCTGCAAAACGAATTGAAAGCACTGAACTTTCGGCACGCCGAGCGCATGAAACCCTATTGGGATGCCCGCTCGAAATTTCAGAACTATGCGGTTCGTCATTTGTCTGATTATCGCTTCCTGTTCGATCCCGTCATCACTGTGCATCCCGACGAACTTTTCTTTGAGTGCTTTAGCGTAGACGAAGCGAGTTACGCGCGGTTGAGTGTGGATTACGAAATCTTCCACAAAGTAGGCGCGTTCGCCTGCGGCACGACCAACATTGATTATTCGGAAAACCTCTATCAGGAATTCCAAAAGATTCGCACTTACAAGACGACAAACTTTGAGGTTGATCCGTCGGGCTTTGAAATCCAGACCACGCACGAAGACACCTTCCGCGAAATCAAAATTGATTTGCCTGACAGTTGGGTGCGCGGCTTTTTGCAGGTGAGTTCGGCGATGACGCTGCCCGCCGTGCAAGTCGAATTGCATCCGATGGACGTGCATAACCTGTGTTTCGTCTTGCGGCGTCGCAAAGAAAAACAAGGGCCGCGCGGCATGCGTTATCACCTCGAACCGGGCAAGCCGGTGCGCATCGTATTCGAGCCGTGGGAAACCGAAGTCGTTTGTTCGCGTTCGATTTATCAGGGCAATACACCGCAAGAGATTCGCGTATGGGGGCGTCGCCGCTTGCTCTTGCTCGAACGCCTCATTCCCATCGCGCGCAAGTTCACCGTTCATCTGTTGGGAACGGGGTTGCCTTCGTTTTACGTGGCGGACTTGGGACCGCTTTCGTTCACGCTCGGCCTTTCGGGTTGGACGGCCAACGACTGGTCGCGCGCAGGCAATTTTGATCTGATGGCTCCGCGCGCAGAAGTTGACGACCTGACAAAACGTCGCGTCTTCGATGCGTTGAAACGCAGTTGGTGCGATACGCCGGATGAATTGGCAAAGCACTTAGACCTTGATCGTCGCGTAGTGTTCGGCGCGCTCGCGGCTTACACGCAAGCCGGTCGCGTGATGTTCGATTTGAACAAACAAGTCTTCCGCGCCCGCGAACTGAGCCGCGAGCCGCTGCCGATGGAG
>JANNUY010000855.1:0-11879 GCA_031414155.1 Acidobacteriota bacterium | reverse complement strand
GGCCACAGCGGCGCGGGCAAGAGTACGCTGACGAATTTGATCTTGCGTTTTTATGACGCGACCAACGGGCAAGTGCTGATTGACAATACCGACGTACGCAACTTGAAACTGGCTTCGTTGCGGCGACAGCTTGCGATGGTCACGCAGGAAGTTCATCTGTTTAACGACACGGTACGCGCCAACGTCGTTTATGGCGCGCCATTCCCTGACGATGAAGTTTTGATGATCGAGGCTACGCAAGCGGCACTCGCGGATGAATTCATCACGAAGCTGCCGCAAGGTTACGACACGGTCATCGGCGAACGCGGCTTGATCTTGTCAGGCGGACAACGGCAACGCATCGCCATCGCGCGGGCGATTTTGAAAAACGCGCCGATCCTGATTCTTGACGAAGCGACCAGCGCACTCGACACCGAAAGCGAACGCCTCGTGCAAGGCGCGTTGAACAACTTGATGCAAGGCCGTACGACCATCGTCATCGCGCATCGCCTCTCGACTGTGCGCCGCGCTGACCGCATCTTAGTGATGGACGCCGGACGCATCGCCGAACAAGGCACGCACGACGAATTGCTCGCCCGTAACGGCATCTATCGGCGGCTTTATGAATTGCAATTTGCAGAGGAAGAAACAGTAGCGCGACCTGCCGAGGTTGTGCCGCTTGCTCATCGGGCTAACTGATTCAGCGGCGCAATCTCGGCAGATTACGCTACCAAGGAAAACAAATGCTCAAAAGTATGACGGGTTACGGCAAGGGCGCGGTGTCGGGCGAAGGATTCTCAGTCACCGTGGACATTCGTTCGGTGAATAACCGCAACCTAGACATTCACTGGCGCGCGCCTTATGAACTGGCGGCGCTTGAAATTCCGTTAAAGAAACAAGTGCAAGCCGCCGTCACGCGCGGTCGCGTAGACATCAACGTTAGCTTTCAGCAAACCAGCGATACGATTTATGAATTGAATCGTCCGCTGATTCGCGGCTATCTCGACGCGATGCGGCTGATGCGCGAAGAGTTCGGACTGGCGGGCGAACCCGATCTCGCTTCGATTGCGCGGCTGCCGAACGTGATGATGTCACCGACCGACAACCGCCTGAGCGACAAGGTCGTGCAAGGCGTCGAACAGGCTTTGATTCAAGCCCTGACCGCGCTCGTCGAGATGCGCGCCGTCGAAGGCCACGAGTTGCAAAAAGAATTGCTCACTCGTGTTGACCGCATAGAAACCCGCCTGCGCGTGATCGAAGCCAACGCGGGCACGGTGACGGATTTTTATCGCGAGAAGCTGCACAAGCGTTTGGCTGAACTCGTCGAGAAAGTTTCAGTGGACGAAACGCGCCTCGCGCAAGAGGTCGCCTATCTCGCCGAACGTTGCGACGTGACTGAAGAAATCACGCGGCTCAACAGCCATCTCGCGCAATTGCGCGAACTGCTCGCCAATGATGGCGAGATTGGCAAGAAACTCGATTTCCTCTTGCAGGAAACCAACCGCGAAGCCAATACGATTTTATCGAAGGCTTCAGAACTCGAAATCTGTGACGCCGCGATTGACATCAAAACCGAAGTCGAAAAGTTGCGCGAACAGGCAAACAACGTCGAGTAATTGCAGATTGCGGATTGCAGATTGCGGATTGAAAACAATTCGTATGCGTATGCCGCCAAGCCATAAAGCTGGTTGAGGATAATGGAATCCGCAATCCGCAATCCGCAATCCGCAATTGAATGGCAGGTAATCTCATCATCATTTCTGCCCCGTCGGGCGCGGGCAAAACGACGCTAGTGGGCGAAACGCTCAAGCGCGACACGCAGTTGCGACCTTCGATTTCTTATACATCGCGCGCGCCGCGTGCGGGCGAAATCGCGGGCGAGCATTATCATTTCGTTTCGCCTGAAAAGTTCGCGGCCATGATTGAACGCGGCGAGTTTTTGGAATGGGCCGAGGTTCATGGCAGGTTTTACGGCACGTCGCGCGCGCAAGTCGCCAGCCTGCTGGCTGCCGGTTACGACGTAACTCTGACGATTGACGTGCAAGGTGCGGAAGCAACCAAGCGGCTGTTCCCCGATGCTGTGAGCGTATTCGTCTTGCCGCCTTCGTTTGCGGTATTGTGCGAACGGCTTGATACGCGCGGCGCGAATTCGCCAGAAGATTTGCAGGTTCGCTTGCAAACCGCGCTAGATGAAATGGCGCGCACTGAAGAATTTGATTACGTGATCGTCAACGACGAATTAGATCACGCGGTCAACGAGTTAATTGCAATCATTCAAGCTGCCCGCTGCCGCCGCGCAAATCGTGCGGCGTTAGTAGAAAGCATTCGAGAAACATTCAAACGCGGTAGCGCGAGTTATTAACCCGCGCTACAACTTGAGGAGGTAGTAACAACCAATGACCGAACACGACGATAACCTGGAACAACCGCCACCTGCCGTAGACAGCAAATACCGTAAGGTGTTAATCGCCGCTAAACGCAGCAAACAACTGCAACGTGGCGCCCGCCCGCGCGTCAGCATGCCGAACGCGAAGGCGACACGCATCGCCCTCGAAGAATTAGATCGCGGCCTCATCAATTTTGAATTGACCGATAAAGTGGAAAAATAAGAAAGAGAGAAGGAGAGACTAAAACTCTTTCAGTCTCTCCTTCTCTCTTTCTCTGAAAGCGATGGCGAACAAAGTCCTGCTCGGCGTCACAGGTTGCATCGGCGCATACAAAGCGGCTGAGATTTTGCGCGGACTGCAAAAGCAAGGCGTTGAAGTGCGCGTAATGATGACGCGCCACGCGACCGAGTTCATTGCCCCGCTCACCTTTGAAGCTCTCTCAGGCCACTCGGTCATCACCGACATGTGGGATCGCCCCGGCCATTCCGAGATCGAACACATCTCGTGGGCACGCTGGGCTGATGTCATCTTGATCGCGCCCGCTACGGCCAATTGTTTGGCGAAGTTTGCGCACGGTCTCGCTGACGATTTTCTCTCAACCGTTTATCTCTCGAATACCAACCCTGTATTCATCGCGCCCGCGATGAATGTCGAGATGTGGCAGCACGCGGCGACGCAAGCCAATCTAGCGACGCTCAAACAACGCGGCGTCACGATTATCGAACCCGGCACGGGCTACCAAGCGTGCGGCGAAATTGGTGTAGGACGTCTGGCAGAGCCGGATGAAATCGTAAAAACCGTCATTGAGTTTCTCCGCAATCCGCAATCCGCAATCCGCAATCCGCAATCAAAAGACTTAAAAGAAGAACACATCCTCATCACCGCTGGCCCTACGGTCGAAGACTTAGACCCCGTGCGGTTCATCACGAATCGTTCGTCGGGCAAGATGGGTTACGCGCTGGCTGAGGCTGCTCAGGCGCGTTATGCGCGCGTGACGCTGGTGTCGGGGCCAGTAAAATTAACGCCGCCTGATGGCATTGAAACGGTAAACGTGCGCTCGACGCGCGAGATGTATGACGCCGTGTTAGCGCGGCTGAATGACACGACAGCCTTCATCGGATGCGCCGCTGTGGCCGACTTTCGTCCCGCGCAAAAAGCCGACAACAAAATCAAAAAGCTCGGACGCACCAACCTCACGCTCGAACTCGAAACCACCGAAGACATCATCGCCAGAGTTGGTGAACTTTCGAAAGACACCGCGCGCATCGTCATCGGCTTTGCCGCCGAGTCTCAGGACTTGTTGGATTACGCCGAACGCAAGCTGCGCGAAAAAGGCATGCACGCCATCGTCGCCAACGACATTACGCGCAAGGATGCGGGCTTTGATGTGGAAACCAATGCGGCCACGATCTTGCGGCGCGACGGCACGCGCGAAGCATTGCCGCTGCAAAGCAAACGTGAACTGGCTGACTATGTGTTGAATGAAATCGCGCGTCGGCGAAAAACGTTATGACCAAATACGACGAGTTCTGCGAACTCATTCAACAAACCAAAGCGCATGCCGAGTACTACCAACTGCTGGGCATCACGCACATTGGCAGCCGTGCGCCAGTGGAAGCCGAAGTTAAAACTGCGCCCGTCATTCAACCCCCCAACCCTATTGCGCCGCTTATAACAGTTGCGACCATCACCACTAACTCCCCTATGCCTACTGAACCATCTATTTCTCTATTTGACGAACCGCCTGCTGCACCGAACGCCAACGAAACCTCAATTGAAACGTTAGACGACATCCGCCGCGATTTAGGCGAATGCCAACGGTGCAAGTTGTGGTCAACGCGAACGAACATCGTGTTTGGCGAAGGCAGCCCGCAAGCGCAGTTGATGTTCGTGGGTGAAGGCCCCGGCGCGGATGAAGACGCTTCGGGTCGGCCTTTCATAGGGCGCGCGGGGCAACTGCTCACCAAAATGATCGAAGCAATTGACCTCAAGCGCGACGACGTTTACATCGCCAACGTCGTCAAATCGCGTCCGCCCGAAAACCGCACGCCCGAAGCCGATGAAATCAAAGCCTGCCGCCCGTTTTTGTGGCGACAGATCGCGGTCATCAAACCCAAACTGATCGTGACGTTGGGCAATCCGGCAACGCAATTGTTACTCGAAACCAAAATTGGCATCACACAACTGCGCGGCAAGTTGCAGAATTACGACCGCGTATCTGGCGTTAAAGTGATGCCCACCTTTCATCCGGCTTATCTGCTGCGTTCGCCCGACAAAAAGCGTGAAGCGTGGGAAGACCTCAAAAAGGTTCGCGCGTTCCTACGCGGCGAGTTGTAGCGCACGGTGGCGCAAGCTGCCGAGCTTGCGTCGCTTCCAGTTTGGCACATTCACTGTCAGCGCGAACTCGACGTTGCGCGTTGATTCCGATTTGACGCGCTCACCATCAACGCAAGCTCGGCAGCTTGCGCCACCATGCCTATGCAATTCGCCCGCAAACTCACTCTCTTCGATGCGACGATGATTGTCATCAGCGGCGTCATCGGCTCCGGCATCTTTATCAACCCCTATCTCGTAGCTCAATCGGTCAAAACAACGCCGATGATTTTGGCGGTATGGCTGACTGGCGGATTGGTCGCGTTGGCAGGCGCATTCGTATTTGCCGAGTTAGCGACGGTGATGCCGAAAGTCGGTGGGCAATACGCTTTCTTCCGCGAAGCCTTTCATCCGCTCGTCGCCTTTTTGCACGGCTGGTCGTTGCTGCTGATTATTCAATCGGGCGCGACCGCGGCGGTGGCGATGGCTTTCGCGCAATACTGGATCAAACTTTTCGATGTGAATCCGGCTTACGCGATGCCGCTCGCCATTGCGATTTTATTGGGACTCACGGCCTTTCACGCGCTGGGCATCAAGCCCGGAGCCATCGTCATCAACATCGTCACTTTCGGCAAAACCATCGCCATCGCGGCGTTGATCGTCGGCGCTTTTATTTTGACCAAACGCAGCGGCATCAGCTTCACGCCGCTTGTGCCGCCTGATTTATCGAACGGCGGATTGCTCTCGGCTTTCTTTGCGGGAATGGTTCCGACGATGTTTTGTTACGGCGGAGGGCAAAATCTGAATTTCGTCGCGGAAGAAGTGAAAGACCACGAACGCACCATGCCGCGCGCGTTGTTGATCGGCACGCTGTGCATTATTGCGATTTATGTGAGCGCCAACGTGGCTTATGTGCATGTGCTGGGCGCTGAAGGCTTGGCTGCCACGACGACACCGGCAGCGGATATGGCGCGACAACTGGCCGGACGTTTCGGCGAACAACTCATCAGCGCGTTGATCGTGGTGTCTACGTTTGGGTTTATCAATTTGGGCTTGATGACCGCGCCGCGCGTCTATTACGCGATGGGCGCTGACGGCGTATTTTTCAAATCGCTCGGAAAACTCAGCCCGCGCTTTCAAGCGCCGACGGCGGCGATTGTGTTGCAAGGCGTACTGGCTGCGCTGTTCGCGCTATCGGGTCGCTATGACAAGCTGGTCGGTTACGCGGTCTTTGCCGACTGGATTTATTTCGCGCTCGCGGGCGTAGCTCTCATGGTCTTTCGCCGTACGCTGCCCGATGCGCCGCGCCCGACACCCGCGCCGCTTTATCCGCTAACGCCGCTGTTCTTTACGATAATGGGCTTGGGCATTGTAGCGAATACGTTTATCGCCGATGCACGCAATGCGCTGACAGGCGCGGCGATTATTGTGTGTGGCGTACCGGTTTATTTTTTGTGGAGAAAATTCGGACGATGAAAAACAGCGTTTACATGACTTGGGCGAAATATCACGCGGCGGCGCGTTATAACCTCGCCAACAGCGGCTTGCTCGGTTGCACGATGGCGGATGTTTCGCTCACGTTGGATGACCTGCAAATCAACGGCCCGAATCATGAAGGCTACGCGCCACTGAAAGAGTTGATCGCGCAAACTTACGGCGTGACGGCGGAACAAGTCGTAACCTCGCAAGGCACTTCGATGGCGAACTATCTCGCGATGGCGACGCTGATTGAGCGCGGCGACGAAGTGCTGATCGAACATCCGGCTTACGATCCGTTGTTGTCGGCGGCTGAATACTTGGGCGCAAACGTCAAACGCTTTCATCGCAAGCCTGAGAACGGCTGGCAGCTTGATTTGGACGAGTTGCGCGACGCCATCAATGAACGCACGCGATTGATTGTGCTGACGAGTCCGCACAATCCGAGTGGCATCGCCGTCGAACGCAGCGCGATGATCGAACTCGGCCAGTTCGCGCAACGTCACGGCGCTTATGTTTTGGTGGACGAGGTTTACCGCGACATTCATTTCGACGACGCACTGCCCGTCGTCGCGTCACTCGGCGAACAGTTCATTACCACGAGCAGCTTGACCAAGAGTTATGGTTTGAGCGGTTTGCGTTGTGGTTGGATTCTTTGCGCGCCCGCGTTGGCTGAACGCATGCGTCGTATGAACGATCTGTTTGGCGCAACTGGGTCAATGCCCAGTGATGCGCTGTCCCTGGCCGCTTTCAAACAATTGCCTGCCTTGATCGCACGCACCCGCCGCATCATCGAACCCAATCAAACGCTCATCAAAAACTTCCTCGCCGAATACGCCGACGTGTTAGATTGCGTGATGCCTGCGCAAACCGCGATGACGGTGTTTCCGCGACTGCGCCACGAAAGCGACAGCACGGCGTTGCACGACCGTTTGCGCGCAAAGGAAACCTCTATCGTACCGGGCAAGTTTTTTGAGATGCCGCAATACTTTCGTTTGGGTTTCGCCGTGAAATCCGATGACGTAGCGCAAGGATTACAAAATCTGGGACAGGCATTGCGTGTGCCACGTTGACGGAATTCATTGTTCGCAGGTGACAATTCCGGGCTATAAGCTGAGTTTTCTCTCATCACGAAAGTCGCGCCTGACCTTGCTGATTCAGGCGCGGCTTTCGTTTTTTTGCGTGCAACAGAAGCCGACCAACGGCGTTCAGGAAAACGTCGCTTGCGCTGCTAACGGATATGTTTATCATCCCCTTGACCTGTCCCTTGATCTGTCCCTTGACCCATTCGATATTCCCAACTTTTCTCTACAGAATTTGCCGGAGGTAATAAAATGAATACGCTGAAGAAAACGCTCTCACTCTTTCTTTTAGGTTTGGGGTTATTGATAACGCCTGCCGCGTTCGCACAAACGCAGGACGCTGCCGAATCCGCTGTGGACAAAGCCAATGGTGCGCTGGTGATGGAAGGCACGCTGGCGCGCATCTCGTTGCAATCACAACTCAGTTCCAAAATCAGCGAGGTCGGCGACGAAGTGGTCGGCGTGCTTTATGAATCCGTGCGCGGCGCAGACGGGCGCGTTGTCATACCACGCGGCACCGAATTCATCGGACGTGTCACACAGGTGCAAGCCGCCAAGCGTCCGCAAAAACAAGCCACGATGACCATCGCGTTTGAAACGATACGAATGTCTTACGGGACGGAAAAAATCTCTACGGTCGTGACGGCGATTGACGATTACGCGAACGATGAGAAATACAAATCTAAAGACGACGAAGGCAAAGTCGGCGCAGGTCGTAACGGCGGACGTACCGCCAAAAACGCAGGTGTCGGTGGCGGCTTGGGCAGCCTCGGCGGCGTACTCGTCGGTGCAGCCGGAGGCGGCATCGGTGCGATTATCGGAGCCATCGGCGTCGGCGCAGCGGGCGGCGTCTTAATGACTAAAGGCAACGACATCAAACTCCAACCCGGCACGGTCTTGCGCATTCGCTTTGAACGCGCTGTGAATTTGCCCGCGCTGAACTAAAAAACAATTCCACAGGATTAACGGGATTTTCAGGATTGACAGGACGCTGCAATGGTTTCAATACCTGATGTTGTTTCAATCCTGTTAATCCTGTGAAATTAAATTCTGCACTTATGATTATTCGCTCTCTCAAACTTCTTCTGGCACTCTTCCTTGTCGCGCTTGTCGCTTGCCAATCTAAACCTACGCAACAGGCTTCGGCGGGCGCACAGAAATACGAACTCAAAGGCAAGGTCGTATCCGCCGACAAAGCCAAAAGCAAAGTCACCATCGCGCACGAAGAAATCAAAGGTTATATGGAAGGCATGACCATGCCGTTCACGTTGACCGAAGACTGGATTTATAGCGAACTCACGCCCGGCGCGCAGATTCAAGCCACACTGGTCGTAGACAAAGGCATGACCTGGCTAGAAAACCCCGTCGTCACCAAAGTCTCAGACCCCATCGCTGGACAATCAGAGGAAAGCAACATCGAACCCAAAGTCGGCGACGAAGTGCCCGAGTTCAAACTCACCAATCAGGACGGCAAACGCATCAGCCTGAAACAGCTTCGCGGTCAGCCCGTCGTGCTGACGTTTATTTATACGCGCTGCCCGCTGCCTGATTATTGCCCGCTGATGACGACGAACTTGCAAGCCGTACAAAAAGCCGCTGGCGCAAAGCTCCGCTTGTTGAGCATCACGGTTGATCCGGCTTTTGATACGCCGAAGGTGCTGCGCGATTACGCGCTACGCAACGATGCCAAACACAACTTCAAACAGTGGGATTACGCGACCGGCTCGGCTGACGAAATTAAACAGGTCGCGGCTTATTTCGGCTTGAACTATTGGCCTGAAAACGACCAGATCATTCACGGCTTGCGCACCGCGATCATCAACGCCGAAGGCAAAGTCGTGAAAACTTTTCGTGGCAATGACTGGAAGCCGGAAGAAATTGTGAAAGAATTGCAGTCGCTGAAATAAGACCAGCAAAAAACCAAAAAGGCGGAGAGCGCAGAAACTAATTGTCTCTGCACTCTCCGCCTTTTGTTTTTTCGTGGAAGAAATTAATTCGACATTCGCGGTTCCACCATAATGTCAGGCCGATTGACATCAACGCCGTTGATTACCTTCAACTTGCTGACGGCAGCTTCACCTTCGTCCGCGCCATCAAGTATCAGTACTTCTTTATTCAAAATACCCCCTTTGTTCCTCACATAGTATGTTCGTCCGCCAGCGATGTTCAGTATTCGCGGATTTTGAGAAGCCTTGGAGACGGTAAAGATATGCTGGCCTGGCGGAACACGGATGGCAAAAAAACGCTTCGCACGTAAAGCTGCGACCGGATTACCGTCCATGAATATAGTCGCCTTGCCATTACCTCCGTCACCGCCAAGTTGATAAAAAACAACCGTAGCGGGTGGCGGCAGAGGCGGAGGCGAGGGCGGCTTAGTGCCAGTACGGTTCGGACGGACGCTGGTACCGGCACCACTGACTGGCCCTCTTCTGAAATAAGACCATGTACCGTCAGGCCTGATTATCACTCTTTCGCCACTCGCCATGGTGGCGATTACGTCCCTAGCCGGAGGTTGCGAGATAAGTTCCCAAGTTCCTGGCTTTACCAAAAGTATTCTTCCATCTGCGGCTTTAACCGGTATCCCGTTTGAATAACTGGCAGGGTATGGAGTGCTACTGCCACCAATGGGATCAAGATTGAGTCGTTCAGGATTAGCCGAGCCGAAATTTGACGGCTCAGGATTACCGGGGCTTTTCAGGCAGCCCAGTTGCAATGACACAGCCGCCAGCAACAACGTCAGTTTAACCAGATGTGTGAATTTCATTGTCTTGCTCGCTTTCCCGCCGATAAGTTGGCGTAAAAAACTCAAATAGATATGTTACCGCGCAGGCCTAACACACAGGACTGAAGCGGTCGTTCAAGGTAATCGTTTGCGGGTCTTCGCTTGATTGAACCGGTTGCCAGAATTCCCAACGCTAACTGTCTGCGATGGTTCTCATTCTAACCAGCCATTAAATTAAGTAGAAAAAGCTATGCTGAAGTGCAAGCAGATGCTATTCACCAACGAAGTGCCTGTCAATCGCGGCCTTTTGAAAACGAAAAGCCACGCAGCATTCCAAAAAAAGAACGCTGCGCGGCTTTTGAATCTGACAGGCAAGGATGTGGCCTGCCTACCCAGGTGTTACAACGTCCAACCTTTGCGATATTCGCGGTGCAGAAACTCGTTGGCTTTGGCGTTGTTGGTGACTTTGCCCGTTTCGCCGTCATAACGAATCGGTACGCCTTGTCCCGTTTTCAACGCGACGACGCCGAGCAACATGGTTTCAGTCAAACGCGAGGCGTATTCAAACGGTTCTACTGGTTTGTTTTTGCCTTTGATCGCGTTGGCGAACATCACGCGATGCAGGTTGTCGCCCTTTTCGTTCTTAACGGCGCGTTCATATTTTTGCGGGACTTTCTTCGCGTCGTCCATCAGCGATTCAGGGTAAAGGCGCGGTTTCTTGCCGTAAGTGTCGTGCAACAAGACGCCCTTTGAACCGACGATAAGAACACCACCGCCACGATCCAGCACGACGTTATCGGGCAGAACCGAAGGACGCGGAGCCATCAACCCGCCATCGCACCAGATCATTCGCACGGGCGGTTGAGCGCCGCGCGCCGGGAAGTTGTAAACCACCTGCGTCGCGCGCGGATGGCTCACGATGTTGCGCTTGGTGTCTTCGCCCCACGGCGTCGAAGTGGCTTCGACCGAGTCGGGGTAACGCAAACCCAGCGCCCAATAAGGATGATCCATCAGGTGCGCCGCCATATCGCCCAGCGCACCGGTTCCCCAATCAACCCAGCCGCGCCAGTTGAACGGATGATAAATCGGGTGATAAGCGACTTCAGGCGCAGGCCCCAGATACAAATCCCAGTTCAAGGTCGAGGGCGTAGAGAAATCGGTCATCATCGCGTTGGCAGCGGCTTTCGCATACATCCGATCCGTCCAGTCGTTGCCGAATCCGCCTGCTTCGACATTGACCGGAACTTTCGCCGGACGCGGCACGCCTTGCGGCCAGATGGGGCGATTCGTCCAGATATAAACTTCTTTGACCGGGCCGATGACACCGGCCTGCACCCATTCGTTGATGAGGCGCGCGTCGTCATTTGAATGCCCTTGATTGCCCATCTGCGTGACGAGCTTCGGATTTTTCGCTGCCGTTTCGCGCAACACGCGCGACTCTTGCACCGACCACGTCAGCGGTTTTTCGCAATAGACGTGTTTGCCTGCTTCGAGCGAGTGTTTCGCCGCAATCGCGTGAATGTGATCGGGCGTCGCCACAATCACCGCATCAATGTTTTTTTGCTCATCGAGCATCTTGCGGTAATCGGTGAAACGCGCCGCTTTGTCATAGGCTTCTTTCAAAGCCATTCGCTCAGGGTTCGGATTACCGTCGCGGCCTTTGGCGGCAGCGGCTACGGCTTTATCAACGTAACCGAAATCTACGTCAGCCAGCGCGACGATGTTCTCGCCCGCTTTGACGAGTTCGGTCGCATCAGCCGCGCCTTGCCCGCCGCAACCGATGACGGCCACGTTGACCTTGTCGCTGGGCGCGATGTAACCAGAGCCGCCCAGCACATGACTCGGTACGATCATCGCCGCCGTCGCAGCTCCCGTCGTACCCGCTACAAATTACCGTCGTGTCAGATTGTTTTTCATAAC
>JANNUY010000854.1:0-1223 GCA_031414155.1 Acidobacteriota bacterium | reverse complement strand
CGTCTTTTTCAGCAGGGTGCCAGCTTTGCGATTCTTCTTCGGCGCGCGGCAACAGCAACGTCAGATTGACGAAACGTCGGTCGAGCGCATAACGATCCTGCGACCATTCGGCGATGCGCGCGCGCCGATAAGCCGCAAAATCAACGGGCGACTCATTGCCTGCGGTCAAAATCGCATTGGGGCGCACATTGGTTTGCACGAGTTGCTTGATCTCATTCGCCGTGCCTTGCAGTTGCGCCAACTCTCGATGGGTTTGTTCATTTTGCCGATGGGTCTGTTCATTTTGTTGAACGACCACATGCAACTGCCCGCTAATGGCGCTGAAAAATTGCTGAGTGTTTTGGGTCGCCAAAGCCAACGGCGCCAGCAAAGGGCGCAAGGCTTCGGGCAAATCGTTGAGTTGTTTTTCGATGCCGCCAAAGCGCGCGTTCAAAGCGGTTTGTTGGCTATCCAACGCAGCTTGCAATTGTTGGACGGTGAGCGAGCCGCCCGCGAATAACCCTTCTTGCAAGCCGCACAAAATTTCAGACAGCGTCACGTTCGTCAGCATATTGGCGACGCGCTGATCGGTCTTGACGAACAGGTGAAACGCACCGCGAAATTTATCGTACCAACTCACCTCGAACAGTTGCTGCAACGCATCAGACGGCTGCCCTAACTGCGCGAAACGTTCGCGCAAGTCGCTTTGCATGCGTTCGGTCAGTCGCGTGCGCAAGGTTTGGCGGCGCACTTCGGCGCTTGCGCTCACAAACAACAGTTTCAATTCGTCGTCTTGCGCCGCAGTGAGCAAGTCGGCGGTTCCCGCCTGAATGTCAGCCAGCACCGCCCAACATTCGAGCATGGCGTATTCCAACCAGCGCCGTTCGTAATCTTGCCAAGCGGCCTCAGCCACTGCCGGAGCGATGCTCAACGGCTGAGCCGGGCGCAACAATTGCGGCAGGCTTTGGCATCGTTCGCGCACCGCGTGCGCCCAGGTTTTCAGCGAAAAGGCTTCATCCGTCGGACTGAGAACTTTTTGCACCGGCGCGCTGAGCTGATTCAGCAACCCGGCATAGGCTTCGGTTTTGAGCAACCGGTGGGCATTGAGGTCGAGGGCTTCGGCGCGCTCGACCAGCAATTGCAACGCGGCTTGCCAATAGGCCATTTGCGCCGCGCGTTGCAAATCGTGATTGGCATCAGGCTTGAGTTGCGCCAAATTGGCGCGCAACCGCGTATATTGCTCA
>JANNUY010000853.1:0-2920 GCA_031414155.1 Acidobacteriota bacterium | reverse complement strand
CGAAGAATTCGCTTTGCAACGCCTCGGTGATGGGGCCGCGGCGGCCTGCGCCGACTTTGATTTTATCTATGCTGCGAATCGGTGTGATTTCAGCCGCCGTGCCGGTGAAGAAAACTTCGTCGGCGGTATAAAGTTCGGCGCGCGCGATGATGCGTTCGATGACTTCGTAACCCAGCTTGTGCGCGAGTTGCATCGCCGAGTCGCGCGTAATTCCGGCCAAGCCCGCCGAACTCGGCGGCGGCGTATAGATCACGCCTTTCTTAATCAGGAAGATGTTTTCGCCGCTGCCTTCACTGACGTTGCCGGTTGAGTCGAGGGCGATGCCTTCGACGTAACCGTTCGTGATGGCTTCCATCTTGATGAGTTGCGAGTTCATGTAATTGGCTGCCGCTTTGGCCGTAGGTGGCAAGCTGTTCGGATGCATGCGCGCCCAACTTGAAACGCAAACGTCCACGCCTTCCTCGATAGCTTCGGCACCCAGATATTTGCCCCACATCCAACTGGCGATGTAAGCCTCAACCGGATTCCCCATCGGATTCACACCGAACGGCCCGTAGCCGCGAAACACGACGGGGCGCAGATAGCATTGCTCGAACTCGTTTACTTTGACGGTGTCGAGACAGGCCTGAACGATCTCGTCTACGGAATAGCCAAGTTCCATGCGTTAAACATAAGCCGAGTCGTGCAGCCGTTCGATGTGTTCACGAAGCCGAAAAACCGCCGGGCCTTGCGGCGTGGCGTAACAGCGAATGCCTTCGAATACCGCCGAGCCATAATGAATGACGTGCGACATGACGTGAATCGTCGCGCTATCCCACGCGATGAATTTACCGTTGTGCCAAACCTGCTTGGCGATTTGCGTAGACATCTTGCTCAGTTGCTCCTTCACTGACGTTAGTTGAAGTTGATAGGAAGTTGATAAATTGTGGATGCTGCCGAAACGTTTACGGCGCGGGCATCATAAAGGCGGGTCTTGCGCTACGGCAACCACTTCAGGCTAGTATTTCACCTCACCTACCAATCAAGGAGTTTTATGCTGCACATTCACAACGGAGACTCGACTGCCTGCACTTTGCGCGAGGCCGGATTCACCGGTACGCACTTCGCTTTTCGAGAAGCACTGACTGATGGCCCAACACCGCGCATTCAATCGCATAGCGGAGGTGTAGGGCAGGTTAATAGTGCGGAATGGTTCGCCCTACGCGCGCGGCATCTTTGCGGCTTGGCGGAAAAAGATGCGTCAACCATTGAACAAGAACTTCGCGCTCAACACGAAATGCTGACGAATCTGTCACATCAGGACGAAATCGTGCTGTGGTTTGAACACGACCTGTTTTGCCAAGTGCATCTCATTTATCTGTTGAATCACTTTGCGCAACATCCCGTCACACCCGCGCGGTTCAGCCTGATTTGCATCAACCAGTTTCCCGGCGTCGCGGACTTTCGCGGACTCGGCCAATTGACGGCGGAGCAAATGATTTCGCTGTTCGATACGCGTCACGAAATCAGCCCAGCAGAATTACAACTCGCGCAACGCGCCTGGGCGGCTTATCAATCCGATGATCCGCGCGAGCTGGTGAGCTTGTTATATTCCGATACGTCGGCGTTGCCGTTCTTAAACGCAGCCCTGTGGTTGCACGCGGCGCGTTTTCCTTCAACGCATAACGGCTTGGGCTTCGCCGAAAATCGCCTGCTGAGTTTTATCGCCGACGGCGTGACGAACTATATGCAACTGTGTCCAAAGTTTTTTGCGGCGGAACCGGTTTATGGCTTGGGCGATTTGGCAATTCAGCAAGACCTGCGACGCATGGCTGACGCAAAGCATCCGTTGATAGAACTCACTGGCCTGCCAGATTGGCGCACGGTGCAATGCCGACTGACCGACACGGGCAAACAAGTAATCGCTGGGCAAGCTGATTTCGTTCGCCTTAACACACTCGATCAATGGCTGGGCGGAACGCACTTAACCAACGACAACCTATGGCGCTGGCACGCTTCATCACGAACTTTGACAAAAGATAAAACCATGTAAAGTCGGTCTTCAATCTGGCCTGTCACACATTCCACTGCTTTGCGCCGGAGGCGCAGCGGATGGTAGCCAGTGGAAAAACCACCGGAAAGGCCGTAATTATTGACGTTGCGCTCCGGCAGGAGCGCGGGACAAGCAATGTGTTTGTTTCTCATTGTTCATCCAGCACCCGCTCCGGGGTGCGAGAGCTGTCGCCTTGTTTCCGGTGGTTTCTCCACCGGCCACCATCCGCTGCGCCACCGGCGCAAAGCAGAAAGTTGTGAGTAATTTCAATGCTCAGAGCCTTCTCTAAACATTCTTGAGAGGTTATCCCATGAATACTTCACCCAATCTCACCCAAGCCGTACCGTTTTTTTACGTGAAAGATCTTCAGGCTTCGCTGCGGTTTTATGTCGAAGGGAGCGGCTTTGAGAAACAACTCGAATGGGTTGCCGATGGACGCCTGCGCTGGTGCAGCCTCGCGCGCGGCCCAATTACCGTGATGTTGCAAGAGTATTTGCCCGCGCACCTGCCGGCCGACAAGTTAGGCGTAGGCATTACGATCTGTATTTTTTGCGAAGACGCTCTCGCGCTTTATCGTGAATTCAAAGCGCGCGGCGTGGCTGTCTCAAAACCTTTCGTGGGGAACGGCCTGTGGGTTACTTCAGTGACTGACCCCGACGGCTATCGGTTGGATTTTGAGAGCAAGACCGATGCGCCGGAAGAGAGCGAATACGACGAATAGTACAGATCGCATTTAAGTTTTAGGTTTGTTTTTGGGTTCAAGAGTTGCAGGGAGCTTTATGTCATTTGTTGCTCTGTTCGAGACAAAACTGCGATAAGTGTATTGAATTGATAAATTAGCGCACCGTGCGATTAAGCCTTGAAGTGACTAAACAAAAGGAATATTCG
>JANNUY010000852.1:0-3110 GCA_031414155.1 Acidobacteriota bacterium | reverse complement strand
AAGCCGGTACTACATGCTGCTAAAGGCAAAAGATTCCGGCTGAAGCTGGTACTACATGCTTCCGGTACTACATGCTTCATACTTTTCTATGTACCTCTGGCGACGACTAACAGACGAGCAACGCAAAGAAGTGCTGGCTTTTCGCATTCAGCAGCAACGTCCCTGGCACAGCCCGCCAACCTTGTTCACCGAAGGACAATTTCATATTGCGGCGGCCTGTTACAAACACGCATCGCACATTGGTTATTCGCCTGAGCGCATGGCTGATTTCAGTCAGCGATTATTGACAACGTTGGAAAGCCAACAGGTGACGGCGTTTGCTTGGTGTGTATTGCCCAATCACTATCACTTGTTGGTAGCAACCGTTAATTTGCGGGCGTTGAAAAAGGAGCTGGGCAGATTGCACGGGCGTCTGTCGCGGGAATGGAATCTGGCTGAAGTTATGACCGGGCGCACGGTTTGGCATAATTGCACTGACCGTGCCATGCGCAGCGAGCGCCACTTTTGGGCAACCATGAATTACATTCACAACAACCCCGTACATCACGGTTACGTCTCGCGTTGGGATGAATGGGCTTATTCCAGCGCGAGCGAATACCTCGCTACGCTCGGACGTGAGCAAGCCAAAGAGATTTGGCAACAATACCCCTTGCTGGATTTCGGAAAAGGCTGGGACGATCCCGAAACCCAACCGGAAGCATGTAGTACCGGCTTCAGCCGGAATCTTTCGTGTTAGACCTATTGAGCTAAAGGCAAAAGATTCCGGCTGAAGCCGGTATTACATGCTTCCGGTACTACATGCTACGTGCTGTGCTAATATCCGGCGCGTGAAACGACTCATTGCTCATCAAGCCGCCCGTTGCCTCGCGCAGCACACGCCCGTCCGTACCCGCAAAAACCTTTTCGCGGACTAATTCCCTTTTCATTCAAAGCCATTCTTATCGCAACGCGGCTCGCTCGCGCTTGCGTCGTATTCCCTTTGCACAAGCCTTATTGGAGGTATCGAAACCATGCAAGCAGCAAAATCCGAACTCGAAGCAAACAATCTCCCCTTCTTGAAAACCGCACTGCCCGGCCCCATTGCCCAACAAGTCGTAGCCCACGATGCGCGATATATTTCGCCGTCTTATACGCGGCCTTATCCGCTGGTCGTCAAGCGCGCAAAAGGCGCGATGATCGAAGACGTAGACGGCAACGTCTTCCTCGATTTCAACGCAGGCGTCGCCGTTTGTTCGACCGGACACGCGCATCCGCGCGTCGTCGAAGCAATCAAAAATCAGGTAGACGATTTTTTACACATCTGCACGGCGGATTATTACTTCCCGTCGTTGCCGAAGCTCGCGCAGAAAATCAGCGAACTCGCACCGGGCAAGCACGACAAGCGCATTCACTTTGGCAACTCAGGCGCGGAAGCCGTCGAAGGCGCGGCCAAGTTGGCGATGTATGCGACGCGCAAGCATAAGTTCATCGGCTTTTTCGGAGCCTTTCACGGACGCACGATGGGCGCGCTTTCGCTGACGGCGAGCAAAGCCCGGCAACGCGCAGGCTTCGGCCCGCAGGCGTTGGACGTGACGCACATTCCTTATGCCAATTGTTATCGCTGCCCTTACAACCTGACGCAGCAAACTTGCGGCGCGCTTGAATCGAAAGGCCCGCATTGCGCGCGCGTGATCGAAGACCTGCTTTTCAAAACGACCGTCCCTGCTGAAGATTGCGCGGCTATCGTGCTGGAAGTCGTGCAAGGCGAAGGTGGTTACATCGTGCCGCCCGCGTCGTTTATTTCGACAATTCGTGACATCGCCGACCGTCACGACATTCTGGTCATCGCTGACGAAGTGCAAAGCGGATTTGGACGCACGGGCAAGATGTTCGCTTCGGAGCATTTCGATTTCGTACCCGATATTCTCACCGCTGCGAAAGGCATCGCGTCGGGCATTCCGCTGTCGGCTACGATTGCGCGTGCCGACTTGATGACGTGGGCTCCGGGCGCACACGCCTCTACGTTTGGCGGCAACCCGGTGGGGATTGCGGCGTCACTCGCTACGATTGAATTGCTGGAAGAAGGCTTGATTGAGAATGCGGCAAAGATGGGCGAATACTTATTGGATGGCTTGCGCGACTTGATGAATAAACACGCGATCATTGGCGACGTACGCGGCAAGGGCTTGATGATCGGCATCGAACTCGTCAAAGACCGCGCGACAAAAGAACCGCACGCCGAAGCGTTGAAACAAGTTGAGCAAACTTGTTTTGAACGCGGCCTGATTACGTTGGGCTGCGGGACGAGTACGATTCGTTTGTCGCCGCCACTGGTGATTGAGAAAGATCAGTGCGACTTTGCGATTAAGACGATTGATGAAGCGATTGGGATGGTGAGGTAACAGGCTGAATCAATAGACTTCGTCGTGTGTGCCTGCGACAAGCAGCAGGATGGCTTCTTCGCCTTCGTGCTGGATGAACTCAAGGACGATGCGTAAATCATATCCCGCGCTACAAGACCAACAATCGGCTAGCTGGCCTTTCAGCTTATGCGTCTTGAGCGCGGGATGAAAAGCGTCGGCTGTTAATTGCTCTAACGTTGCCTGCAAATCCGCAGCAGCCTTTGGGTCTTTTTTCAACAGACGTTTGGCCGAGCGAATGAAAGCGGCGGACTTAAGTAATTTGCGCGTCACGCTAATAACTCCTGCATCAAGTCATCCACGTTCGTTGGTTGGCATTTGCCTTCCGCAAATTCGCGCCGAGCTTCTTCCACATCTGCAAATAAGCGTCGGCGATTAGCATCGGCTACGCGATGGCTTAACACGTCAATCAGAGTTTCTTGTTCGTCCACCGATAAAGTATCTGCGGCATCCAACACTGAACTAAAGGTGTTTTCGCTTTCCATTATCATAACCTCCATCATCATTTTCTATTTTAGCTGGCGAGCTTTCAATCTTTCACTTCCACCCATCGCTGTTCGACGTGCGCCAGCTTGATCGCGTCAATGACCTGCTGGCAGCGCAGCCCATCGCCAAACGTAGCCGCGTGCGGAATATCGGTGCGGTTTTCGTGAATGGCCTGCACGGCTTCGCGCGCGAGGTGATAGAACGAACGCGCCCAGAGGTTGTCGG
>JANNUY010000851.1:0-1350 GCA_031414155.1 Acidobacteriota bacterium | reverse complement strand
CTTTTCAAAAACAGAGCCGACTTTACAGAACTTCTCTACTTCTTCTCTTAGGGTATCAAAATCATCGGTCTTTGTTATCCATCCACGCTTTTGCATATCTTTTAGCGGGTAGTCCTGCAAGACATCGCTTCTTCTTACTATCGAGTTATCAAGCTCATCCGAGATTGCCAGCCTATACCTTACCTCTAGCATCATCCAATACTCAGGCGTATTGCCAAGTACGTGAGCCAGTTCTTTAGCGAATCCAACGCTGATTTTCTCTTTTGAAAGAAAACCGCTAATTTCGCTCGGATAGCGACCAGTAATGACAGCCAAATCGGTCTGCTTTAGTCCGCGCTTCTCAAGCTCTTCTTTAATGAACTTACTAGGAGGGAAGACTTTTTCCGTTTCGGGCATAACGTTTCCTTTTGATAAAAAATATGAATGCACAATGATATTGCCAAAACCTAGAACCTCTGTCAATATGGTTTTACTGAAATTATGCAATTTTAGAACTTCGTGTTGCTAATTATACTTTTTCCTGCACGCTCAAGTATCGCGTCCGTAAGTGTTGCTATAAGGAGATAGCGATATGAAATGCACCCAATGTGATAGCGAATCCACAAAGAAGTTTGGCAAAGACCGAAAAGGCAATCAGCGTTTTCGTTGCTTGGCTTGCAATGCAACGTTTCAAGAAGCGCAACACAAGCCGTTAGGCGAAATGCTTCTGCCGATGGAAAAGGCGTTGCTTGCGCTTGAGCTTTTGGTTGAAGGCAATTCGGTACGTTCAACAGCGCGGATTGCGAAGATTCACCACGCGACGGTTTTAGCCTTGCTCGAAACCGTTGGTGAGAAGTGTCTGAAGTTGTTTGACGAAATGATCGTAGACGTTCCCGTCCGTAATGTGCAGGCTGATGAAATCTGGGGCTTTGTCGAAATGAAGGAGAAAACGAAGAAGCTGAACCAAAAGGAATCTGACGAATCCATCGGCGATGCGTGGTGCTTCATCGCCATTGAACAAAGCACAAAGCTGGCGTTGGCTTGGCATTTAGGCCGTCGCACTGCGGCGGATACGAGCATCTTTACTGAGAAACTTGCCCGTGCGACCAGCGGCAACTTTCAAATCAACACAGACGGCTTCAAATCCTACCGCGCAGCCATCACGGAAAGTCTAGGCGAGCGCGTAGACTTCGCGCAGATCATAAAGATATTCGGCAAGCCTGATGGTGACGACCGCCGCTACAGCCCGCCGCAGGTTATTGAAATTAAGAAAACGGCAGTCATCGGCAATCCCGATATGGACATGGCAACCACAAGCCACGTTGAACGACAAAACCTGACAGTGCGAATGGGGATGCGTCGGATGACGCG
>JANNUY010000850.1:0-7166 GCA_031414155.1 Acidobacteriota bacterium | reverse complement strand
GCTCGACGGCGGCCTGGAATGGAAGAAATTCATGACCGGCTTGCCGACCGTCCGCATTGACGACCTGCTCATTCATCCGCGCGACAACGACTTGATCGTAGGCACGCACGGGCGCGGCATCTGGATTTGCGACGACATCTCGTCGCTGCAACAACTGAACGAAAAGGCGCTCGCCGCCGACGTGCATCTGTTCGATATTCGCCCCGGCACGATATGGAATAACGATGTCACGATGAGCCGCGCCACTGGCGGACAAAAACTATTTCGCGGCGAGAACGCTCCGGCAGGTACGGCGCTGAGTTATTACCTGAAAGCGGCTCCGGCGGGCGACGTGAAAATCACCATCTCTGACATCACGGGCAAAGTCGTGCGGACGGTGACGGCTACGAAAGAAGCAGGACTGAATCGCGTGCAATGGAACCTGCGCGGCGATGGCGCTCCGGGTGGAGGACGCGGCGGACGTTTTGGCGGCGGCGCGCTGGGAGGAACTCCACCGGCAGCTGGTACGACGGCACCACCTGCTGCTGCGGCAACCGGGCAAAGCGGACAACCGGCTGCGCCTGACCCGCAACAGCAACAACAGCAACAGATGATGCAGCAAATGATGGCGCAACGTTTCGGTGGGAACTTCGGCCCCGCGCTCGAACCGGGCGTCTATCTCGTCAAGCTGACCGTAGACGGCAAAGACCTCACTACCAAAGTCGTAGTCGAGGCCGACAAATAACCGCCGAACGCTTGGGATCGCCACATTTCTGCGGGCGCTCCCAGGCTTTAACGTGCCGCCGCTTGTGCCAACTCTTCGGTCGGCACGCATACACAAAACAAATTGCGGTCGCCGTATACGTTATCAATGCGGCTGACGGGCGACCAGTATTTATCGGTGCGCGATGAACCCGTCGGAAAGACGCCTTCGGCGCGTGTGTATTGACGTTCCCACGTTTCGTCAGCCAGATCGTGAACTGTGTGCGGGGCATGACGTAAGGGCGAATCCTCAATCTTGAAGCGTCCGTTCTCTACGTCACGAATCTCGCCGCGAATGGCGATGAGCGCGTTGCAAAAACGGTCGAGTTCATAGAGCGATTCAGATTCGGTCGGCTCAATCATCAGCGTACCCGCTACCGGAAAGCTCATCGTCGGCGCATGAAAACCGTAATCAATCAGACGCTTGGCGATGTCGTCCACGCTAACCCCGCACACATCTTTCAACGGGCGCGGGTCAATGATGCACTCGTGCGCGACGCGACCGTTGTGGTTGCGATAAAGCACGGGGAAGTGTTCGTGCAATCGCGCCGCGACGTAATTGGCTGCGAGAATGGCGACCTCAGTCGCGCGCTGCAAACCTGCGCCGCCCATCATCAGCATATAGGTATAAGAGATAGGCAAGATCGAAGCCGAGCCAAACGGAGCCGCTGACACTGCGCCAACGTGCGTAGTGCCCGTGAAAGGATGACCCGGAAGAAAAGGCGCGAGATGTGACTTCACGCCAATCGGCCCCATGCCGGGACCGCCGCCGCCGTGCGGAATGCAAAAGGTTTTATGCAGGTTGAGATGCGATACGTCTGCGCCGTAATCGCCCGGACGCGACAGGCCGACTTGCGCGTTGAGATTCGCGCCATCGAGATAAACCTGTCCGCCGTGCTGATGAATCAGTTCGCAAATCTCGCGGACTTGTTCCTCGAATACACCGTGTGTTGACGGATAAGTAATCATCACCGCCGCGAGTTTGGCGGAATGCTTTTCGGCTTGGGCGCGCAGGTCGTTGAGGTCTACGTTGCCGCCTTCGTCGCACTTGGTGACGACGACTTCCATGCCGACCATTTGCGCTGAAGCCGGATTGGTTCCGTGCGCGGACGAAGGAATCAGGCAGACGTTGCGATGCGCTTCGTTGCGGCTCTGGTGATAAGCGCGAATCGCCAGCAGTCCGGCGTATTCACCTTGCGCGCCCGAATTGGGCTGCAACGAAATCGCCTCGTAACCCGTAATCGCACAGAGCTTGGCTTTCAGGTCATCGAACATTTCGTGATAGCCACGCGCTTGTTCGACCGGCGCGAACGGATGCAACGCGCCGAATTCAGGCCACGTCACCGGAATCATTTCAGCCGTCGCATTGAGTTTCATCGTGCAACTGCCCAGCGGAATCATCGCGCGATCAAGCGCCAAATCACGATCACTGAGCTTGCGCATATAACGCAGCAATTCGGTTTCAGAACGATAGCGATGAAAGACCGGATGCGTCAAAAAGTTCGATGAACGTTTGAGTTCGGCAGGCAAAGCCTCGGCGGCTTCGGCCTCGATCTTGTCGTAAGCCACCGCGCCGCCAAAAGCGCGCCAGATGGCTTCGATAATGGCGGGCGTCGTCGTTTCGTCTAACGCGATGCCGAGCTTGTCAGCATCAATCACGCGGAAGTTGAGCCGCTCGTTTTGGGCGTGAGCGATGATGGCGGCTTGTCGTTCGCCGACTTCAACCGTCAGCGTATCGAACCACGCATCATTTGCCAGTTTGAAACCGAGATAGCGCAATCCGGCAGCAAGTACAGAAGTTTTGCGATGCACTTCGCGCGCGATGTGCGTGAGACCTTCGGGGCCGTGATAGACCGCGTACATAGAAGCCATCACCGACAGCAGCACCTGCGCGGTACAGATATTCGACGTAGCCTTTTCGCGGCGGATGTGTTGTTCGCGCGTTTGCAGCGAGAGGCGATAGGCCGTCGCGCCGCGTGCATCAATCGAAACGCCAACCAAGCGACCGGGAATTGCGCGCTTGTGGGCGTCGCGCACGGACATATAAGCAGCGTGCGGGCCGCCGTAACCCATCGGCACACCGAAACGTTGTGCCGAACCGATGGCGATTTCCGCGCCGAGTTCGCCCGGCGGCGTGAGCAAGGTGAGCGCAAGCAAATCAGCCGCCATCACGGGAATGCCGCCTTTGGCTTTGAGCGCCGCGATGCTCGCGCGAAAGTCACGCACCGCGCCGTCACTGCCGGGGTATTGAAAGATCGCGCCGAATACGTCGGCGTTGGCAAGGTCAGTGAACGGGTCGCCTACGACCAATGACCAGCCGAGCGGTTCGCTGCGCGTTTGCAAGAGGGCGAGCGTTTGCGGGTGTACGTTGTGGTCAACAAAGAAGGCATTCGATTTTGATTTGGTGACGCGCTTCGCCAGCGCCATCGCTTCGGCGGCGGCAGTAGCTTCGTCGAGCAGCGAAGCGTTGGCTACGTCGAGGCCGGTCAGGTCGCAGATCATTGTTTGATAGTTGATGAGCGCTTCCAACCGTCCCTGACTGATTTCGGGTTGATAAGGCGTGTAAGCCGTATACCACGCGGGGTTCTCAAGGACGTTGCGCTGAATGACCGGCGGCAAAATCGTGCCGTAATAACCCTGTCCGATGAGCGATGTGAAGACCTGATTTTTATCGGCCAGTTCGCGCATCCGCGCGAGGGCTTCGGTTTCAGAAAGGGTTTCGCCGAAATCCAACGCGGCGTTTTGCCGAATCGAAGCCGGAATGGTTTGCGCCATGAGTTCGTCAAGGCTCCAGGCATTGACGGTTTTGAGCATTTTTTCGATGTCGGCGGCGGCAGGGCCGATGTGGCGGCGGGTAAAGTCAGTAACAGGATTCGTCATAACACTCATAAAACCAACGTGAGAAAAGTTGATTCGATACGCAAAAGGGCATCGAACGCGCACGGCTTCAGCACAGCCGTCTTTTCGATGCCCAATCTGTATCTTTGCCTGAGAGTGTTATTCCTTCGGCGGGCGCGATGCGCCTCTTTCCAGATGTTGAAACTAAGGCGTCGGTAAGGTTCTTTTGCCTGAGAGTTTCCTGGGCGGTTGCTCCTTCGGCGTCAGCGCGAAGCTGATCTCTCCCAAACCGACACTTGGGTGCGCCTGCGCCCTCGCAGGCCAGTCTTAGCATTGGGCGCTTGGGGAACGTAGTTCGCTTACCAAGCGTAACACGCGAGGGCGCGTGCGTGCCCAGTTTATTCGCCCTGCGCCTTACAAAAATCTTCGTACTCGCTGGACGAAAGCAAACTGTCGAGTTCACCTGCTTTGGCGATTTTGACTTTGATCATCCAGCCGTCTTGGTAAGGCGAATTGTTGACGTTTTCGGGCGCGTCGGCGAGCGCTTCGTTGAGTTCGAGAATTTCGCACGACACTGGAATGAAAAGCTCGCTCACTGATTTGACCGATTCGACCGAACCGAACGGATCACTTAGCTCGAACTTATCGCCTACGCGCGGCAGTTCAACGTAAACGACATCGCCCAGCGCGTTTTGCGCAAAGTCAGTGATGCCGATGACGCCTTCGTCACCCGTCACGCGAATCCATTCGTGGTCTTTGGTGTATTGCAGATTGTCTGGAAAATCCGCCATGGTTTGCATCCTTCTTTGGTTGTTAGTTTGAGTTCAAGGTTTTTATAACGAGTTCGGATCAACACCTAACTCGCGTAATTTTGCGTAAGCGCGCTCTTTCGCCTCCCGCTCTGCTACTTTTGCCTCCCGCTCTGCTTCTGCTTGCGCCAGTTGTTCATCGTAATCATCGAATATATCCAGCAGCTTTTGAAACGGCCTGCCGTCGGGAAAGCGCATCACCAATTCATCGCCAGCAAGGTCGAAACTTACGCCGAGCAAGGGGCTGACCCAGCCGCACATGTCTTCAATTGGCACGAAGCCCAGGCCGTCGTTGTGCCAGCCCGTGAGCGTGATGCTGAACGGGTCGAAGGTGTAATACTCCCGCACGCCGTATTGCTCATAAAATGCCAGCTTGTCGCGCTTATGCGCTTCGGTGTTGCCGGGCGACCAGATTTCAAAAACAACTTGCGGCGGTTGATTGCCTTCTTCCCATTGTTTGTAAGAACCGCGATAACCTTTCGG
This sequence comes from Acidobacteriota bacterium, assembly GCA_031414155.1. Classification (GTDB taxonomy): domain Bacteria; phylum Acidobacteriota; class Blastocatellia; order RBC074; family RBC074; genus JACPYM01. The sequence goes on along the minus strand of JANNUY010000850.1, from coordinate 2,295 downwards.
ACGACCGAGCGCGACGAATGCGTCAGGCGCAAGGCGAATGTCAGGGCGGCCCTTGACCGGATACCACAATAAGTCGCTGGCTACGAAATCGTGGCGCAGCAGGCGGTCAAGGTTCCCTTTAATTTGCACCATCAAATCCCACTGTTCGGTATTATCTGACATAGGCTCCCCGTCGCTGTCGGGATAGATAATCTCTTCTTCCAACAGCGGCTGAAGCTGCACGGCAGTAGTTGTCGCTGTAGTGTTGAGCATTGGCATACTTCTCACTTGCTGCGTTTATAAAACGGCGTTTCGACGACTTGCGCCGCGACGCGCTTGCCGCGAATTTCTACGTCAAAGTTTTGACCGATCGCGCTTTGCGCGAGAGGTAAATAAACCAGTCCGATGTTCTTTTTCAAATAGGGGGCAGGGCTGCCTGAAGTCACGTGGCCGACTTGTTCGTCACCGATCCACACGGGGTAATGGTCGCGCCCAATGCCGGGAGCCATCATTTCAAAACCTACGAGCTTGCGCGTGACGCCTGCTTCTTTCTGTTTGATGAGCGCATCGCGTCCGATGAAATCACCTTTTTGCAGCTTAACGATCCACGCCAAGTCAGCTTCATACGGTGTAGTCGTATCATCAATGTCGTTACCATACAAAGCCATCTTGGCTTCGAGCCGCAACGTATTCCGCGCCGCCAGTCCGCAAGGCTTGATGCCGTACGACGCGCCAGCCTCGATAATTTTTTGCCAGATGCGTTCTGATTCGTTCGGGTCGAAATAGATTTCAAAGCCGTCTTCGCCCGTGTAACCCGTACGCGCAATCATCGCAGGCACGCCGTCAATTTTCCCGTGCGTGAACCAATAGTATTTAAGCGCGCTCAAGTTTACGTCAGTCAGCGATTGCAACGTCGCCAGCGCCTGCGGCCCTTGAATGGCAAGTTGCGTATAGTTCGGGCTGGTATTGGTCACTTCCGCATCGAACTGCCGCGTATTCTCAACCATCCACGCCACGTCTTTGTCGGTATTGCTGCAATTGATGCACAGGAAATAATGCTCGTCGCTGATTTTGTGTACGAGCAAATCGTCAACGAACGTGCCCTGCGGCGTGAGCAATCCGCTGTAATGCGCCTGTCCGATTTGCAGCTTGCTCGCATCGTTGGAGCTAAGGTGCTGAACCGCTTGCAAGGCTTGCGCGCCGCGTATCTCGGCTTCGCCCATGTGGCTTACGTCAAAGATGCCAACGGCGGTACGCACAGCCAGGTGTTCGTCAATCGTCCCGCTGTAAGTGACGGGCATATCCCACCCGCCGAAGGGAACCATCTTGCCGCTGGCCTGACGATGTACGGCGTTGAGCGCAGTCTTTTTGAGTGATGAGTCAGTCAAAAAATGTCCTTGAAACAATGAGATGAATGCTATTTATGAAAGCGTTGGCAAGCTAGCACAGCGTTTCTGGGAGCGTCAACCGCGAAGGCTGATTGCTTTTGATGTAGACAAGTCACAAGCATTATCTGGCGGCTTAGATTACGATGCCCCTGTCTTTACGCCTGTGTTGGCAATCTAGTGTTAAGGCATAAACGGGTAATATCTAAAACGCGGAGATAAGATTTATGGCGATTTTTCCTCGTAGAAAACTGCAAACTGTGATTAACGAAAATGCAGGCTTTATGTCAGCAGAGCAGCTTGAGAAGCAGGTGGCTTGCTTAAACATGTCTAAACCAGACCACAAAATTAGTACCGAGTGGTAAGTGGTGCTGATAAATGCCTTCAGTAAACTTGGGACTGTGAGACACGAGCCAGATTTGGGAGGAGGACGCTTTGCGGACATTCTTTTTGAATCCAAGCGAGATACTCAATGTCAAATTTTGCTGGATATAACCTCTGTTTCTGATATGGGGGCTGAAGAAGAAAATAATGTTGAAGCATTTCATAGAGAGCTTAACGCACGAACTAAAAAATATTTCAAAAAGGGCGGCTTCTTTGTAGAGATCAAATACCGGCAAGGCTACGATTACTATGATAAAGAGAAAAAAGTAGCAAGGCTTCCTCCGAAAAGAAATTTCAACACTGAAATATTCAATACTAGCTTTAAGAAATTTTTGAAAGACATTGATTCTGCTCCCAATAATAGTCACGTATATCAAGTTGATAGCGAAATAACGGGAGTTGTAATTCGATATAACCCAGGCGAAGCGGTTTCTATCTCTTTAGGTGTTTCATATCGTAAGCCTACCTCGATAAAAAATAATGTTATTTGGAATCGACTAAGAAGTAAGGCTGACCAGTTAAAAAGCATTCCTTTTACGTGCGCTAG
>JANNUY010000849.1:0-2729 GCA_031414155.1 Acidobacteriota bacterium | reverse complement strand
AGCAAGATGACCAGCGTGCTGCGCCCCTGGGTCAAAGACTTTCACGTAGCCCAAAATGACGGCACGGTGAAAGGCTCAGGCTCGCACGACAAAACCGGACGCCACTGCCTTCCCAAAGACCCGAACGGCAAGATGGACATTACGCGTACGGCGGGCTTGTGGCTGCGCGATGCCGACGGCAACCTGACCAAGAGTACGCAACACATCAACTGGGACGGTTGCATGTTCACAAACGAAACCATGACCGATCCGCAAACGTGGAATGACATTCTGGCAGCGATGATTTCGGTGCGGGATGCGCACGGTTGGAACTAACGCCGATAAATTATGCCAGTTGAGATAGATGATTTTTTGAGGCTTGCGAGAGGCGTAATTCATATTGGCGCCAACACCGGACAAGAGCGAGATGTGTATGAGCATTACGGCTTGCGTGTGCTGTGGGTCGAGCCGATTCCGGCAGTCTTTGAAGAATTGGAATTGAACCTCACCGGCTATGAACGGCAAAAGGCGTTGCAGGCATTAGTGACGGAAGAAGATTTCGTTCCCTGCCAATTCCATGTTTCTAACAACGAAGGGTTGTCGTCTTCGTTGTTGGCGCTCAAACACCACCGCGATATTTGGCCTGAAGTTAATTTCATCGAAACGATAGAGTTGCCAAGCATCACGCTGCCAACGTTGTTGCATCAGGCAGCAATTGATGCGGCTGATTACGATGTGTTGGTGATGGATACGCAAGGCTCAGAGTTGCGGATTTTGCAGGGAGCGCTGCCGGTCTTGCCACATTTCAACTACATCAAAACGGAAGCCCCTGACTTTGAAGCATATGCAGGATGTTGCCAGCTTGCCGAGTTAGACGCTTTTTTATCGCAACACGGGTTTCGTGAGCTTGCTTGTGAACAGTTTGCAAGCCGTGCGGCAGGCGGTAGCTATTACGATCTGGTTTATCAAAAGATAACTTGAAGACTTTTAAGCTAAACGGCTCCAGTAAAACTAACTCAATCTTGTTTTTATTATTGAGGCAATGATATTGTTGCCTTGCAACCTTGAGCGATGATCCCTTTTTTCAGGCGAAACGGAACACTGCCGCCCGGCGTTCATTGGGCGACTTGGGAAGAAGTTGTTGAATGCTTCGGCGGCAATGCGCATCGTCTGGATTTGTTAGTTGGACTCAAGCGTGCGCTTGAAAATTTGCAGCAAGCTGGTTGCCAGGGATTTTATCTGGATGGCAGCTTCGTTACTGACAAATCTGAGCCAGCAGATTTCGACGGTTGCTGGAGCAAGGTAGGCGTAGCACCTGACAGGCTTGATCCAGTATTGATGGATTTCAGCCACGAACGCATTGCGCAGAAAACTAAATACGGCGGTGAGTTGTTTATCGCCCACTCACCTGCCACGGCGGAGCGGTTGTATCTTGATTTCTTTCAACGCGACCGTCGCGATCAACGTAAGGGAATCATCGGAATTCGGTTGAGCGAGGAGTTATTATGATCGCCAATGAACGTGAATATCGCATTACCAGAGCTGCCGCAAATAAATTTGCCGAGGCTTTGAAACATTTTGATGAGCGCCAATCTGCACATCCGGGTGCGCACCTGCGATTGATTCAAGCTGAAAAAGAAGGCATCGCCAGTCAATTGGCTACGTTGCGGCGTGAGATGCGTGAATACGAGCGATTGCAGTCAGGGCGCGTAAGGGTCAGCTTGCGTGAAATCGAAGGGCTTCCCAAAAAGCTCGTGCGGGCGCGCATCGCGGCGGGATTGACGCAAGAAACGCTGGCGGAAAAGCTTGGACTCAAACGGCAGCAGATTCAACGCTATGAAGCGTCGGAGTACGCTTCCGCGAGTCTCGCCACGATTCGGCAAATTGCACAGGCGATTGAATCGGTAACGTAAAGGAAGATGAAAAATTACAAAGATTACATCACGATGGAGCCGAACAAGCGCGGCGGCAAACCTTGTGTGCGTGGGTTGCGCATTACGGTTTATGAGGTGCTTGAGTATCTTGCCTCCGAGATGACCGAAGCAGAAATCCTTGATGATTTTCCTGATTTGACGAAGGAAGATTTGAAAGCCTGTATCGCTTTTGCGGCTGACCGTGAACGCCGTCTGATGACGGTTCCGCTTGCGGCATGAAGTTACTCTTTGACGAAAACCTATCACCCAAGCTGGCTGGACGTTTGGATGATCTCTTTCCTAACTCGACGCACGTTCGTGATGTCGGTTTGAATTCCTCTGATGACCCACTCGTCTGGCTTTATGCGAAACAGAACGAGTTCGTCATCGTCTCAAAAGATGCAGATATGCATGACCGCAGTTTGGTTTTTGGTTATCCGCCTAAAGTGATTTGGGTGCGCTTGGGGAATTGTTCAACCCGGCAAGTGGAAGAGTTGTTGCGTCGAGAGTTTTCCGAAATCGGAAGATTTTATAAAGACAGTCGCGCTTCTTTTCTGGCTTTGTCTTAAGAATATGTAGTGTTTAAGTCGAGTGTTGGATTTGAAGAGCGACACTTCATAAAGCGCTGAGGATCGCAGTTACCAGGGCGAAGATATATGGGTGAAATAACAATGGAAAAACAGACCGTAGAAGAAGAGCTAGAGGGGCTTATTGAAGCGGAATTGAATGATGCCAACAACGTACTAGATGAGGCATCTAAAGACTCTAAAGTTCCAACTGTTCAGTATCAAGTATCTAGCTATGGTGCGGATTACGATGTTGAAGGGTTAGTGAAGA
>JANNUY010000848.1:0-1434 GCA_031414155.1 Acidobacteriota bacterium | reverse complement strand
ACGAGCGTCGTGTCTTCTACGCGCAAGGCGCATACGCGACCGTCGGCATCGCTCAACACTTCGGTCGGCGCACTCAAATAACGAAACGTCAGCTTGGTGGGACTCACGCCTTCCTTGCCCGGTTCGTTAATGTGTTTGGTCAAAGCCTTATGCAGCGCAGCAAAACCGTCTTCATCAACATGAATGTGCGGCTTTACTCGTTCGAGTTCTGCTTGTAAGGCCGCCGCATCGAAATTCGCCGCGACCGTTTTGATTTCGTTGTCGGTGTAAGCGCGCTGCGCCGGGCCGCGTCGTGCGACCATGATGACTTCGGGCGTCTTGCGTTCGTGGACGAGGTAATGGGCGATGTCTATGGCTACGTTGCCGATGCCGATGATGGCGACGCGCTCGCCAATATCGAAAGGCCGCTCGCTGAACGGCGGCAAGCTGTTGTAGTGATAAACCAAATCCTTCGCATGAAAAACGCCGCGCGCCTCTTCACCCGGCAAGCCCAGCGATTTCGTGCCTTGCGCTCCGGCGGCGACGACCAACACCGAAGGCTTCAGCACATCGCGCAATTCCTGCAACGTCAGGTCAGCCTGTTCGCCTAGCTTCACATTGCCGACGTAATGCACCCGCCCATCCGCCAGAATCTGGCGAAACTGTTTGCGAATGCCTTCTTTCATCTTGTGCTTGTTCCAATAAATGCCGTACTCAACCAACCCGCCCGGCTTGATGTCGCGGTTGAGCAGAATGACTTCGTGACCGGCTTCGGCGAGTTTGCGCGTGCCGTAAATTCCCGCCGGGCCTGCGCCGACGACCACCACTAGATGTCCACTATGTTCCATGGTTATTGAATTGAGAGTTGAAAATGGAGAATTGAGAATGCTGTTGTGCGCGTTTGCCTGAAAGAGATGGTTATTGAATCGGCCCGTTGTATTTCAGCACGAGACCGTCTGCGCCTACGACCCAAAGCTGTCCCTTTTTGATCGAGATGCCAAAAAGGTCTTTGTCAGTACCGCTCTCTTGCTCAACCCAGGTTTTGCCGCCGTCGCCCGTGCGCAGAATCAAGCCTTCGTGGCCGATAGCCCAGCCGTTGCGTTCGTTGACGAAGGCGACGTTGACCAGGCTTTTTTTCAACGAATAAGAAACGTTTTCCCACGACACGCCCGCGTTGGTCGAACGCAGCATGAATCCGTCGTCGCCGACGATCCATGCGTAATCTTTGCCATTTGTTTCGATGTGATAAAGATATTTGTCAGTGCCGCTGGCCTGCTTTTCCCACGTACGTCCGCCGTCGTCGGTGAAAAGAATGAGGCCTTCTTCGCCCACGGCCCAGCCGCGTTGTTCGTTGACAAATTTGACGTGGACGAGTTCGGCTTTCGTGCCGCTTTCCTGACTAACCCAACTGCGTCCGCCATCGTCAGTGTGCAGGATGCGCCCTTGCGTACCTAC
>JANNUY010000847.1:0-2691 GCA_031414155.1 Acidobacteriota bacterium | reverse complement strand
GCCTCGCGCACAAAGGTTTCAGTCTCGCGTCCGGCTGTGCCGTTGCCGACCGCGATGGCGCGAATGTTGGCGTTGCTCACGGTTTCTTCCAGCAGTTTTTTCGCTTTGGCTTTTTCGTTATCGCCTTGCAGATACATCACGGTTGACGCGACGTATTGCCCTGAATCGTTGACGACCGCGAGTTTGCAGCCGGTACGAATGCCCGGATCAACGCCCAGCACGGCTTTTGAACCGTAAGGCGCGGCGAGCAACAGCTTGCGTACGTTTTCAGCAAACACCTTGATTGCGGCTTCGTCGGCAATGTCTTTGAGCGCGCGATGGGCTTCGGTCTCGATGCTTGGCACGACATAAGCCTTCATCGCCATGCGAGCGGATTTGAGCAATACGTCTTTAATCGCGGGTTCGGCGGCATCGTTCGAGAGAGCTTCGCTCTCATAACGCGCGAGCAAAACGGCTTCGTATTGCGGATCAACTTCGCGCTTATCGGCATCGGCACGCGGGAGGTCTGCGCCGCCGAGATTGAGCGAGATTTCTTCTTCCATCCAACCGCGCCGCATCGCCAGGTAACGATGCGAATTTTCAGCGACGAGCAAAGTTTGAATCGGTTCGCAATAATCAAAATAGCGTTCGTATTTGCTGTGTGGCTTCGCCTTGTCGGCCTTGCCGGTGCGCAAATGAGCCTTCTCAAAAACGTAGCCGCGCGTGTATTCGCGCAGTTCCTGCGTTTCGTTCAAGCGTTCGATCAAAATGTCTTGCGCGCCTTGAATCGCCGCCGCCCCGTCATTCACCTTGAGTTCTTCGTTGACGAAACTCACCGCGTAAGCCTCAAGCGTTTGTTCGGCAGAGGCGAGTGCGTGGCCGATGTCCCACATCCAGTTTGCCAACGGTTCGAGTCCGGCCTCTTTAGCCATCACGGCTTTGGTTTTTCGCTTGACCTTGTAAGGCAAATAAATGTCTTCGAGTGAATCGAGATTGAAAGTCGTGAGAATCTTTTCTTTCAATTCTTCAGTCAGCTTTCCCTGTCGTTCGATCTCTTCGACGATGAAAGTCTGCCGCTTAATGATCTCGTCCCAGCGGTCTTTGGCGTCAATCACCTGTTGAATAGCGACTTCGTCCAAGTTGCCGGTTTGTTCTTTGCGGTAACGGGCGATGAAAGGAACCGTGCCGCCCTCTTCGACGAGGCGCAAAACGGCGTCGGCAGAAAAGAGCGGAATACTTGCGTGTAAGGTGGGAAACCAAGTTTCAAAAGTCATATTGATTTTGTTGACGTAAACTTGAACAGGTCGTAGTGCCTATTCGTCATAATTCAGAAAGGAAACTTCCCTTCGCTTGCTGGCAAAAACGTAAATAACAATTTCGGTCTTGAGTGTGCCATCTGGACGGAGAGAGCGATAACGAGCAGTGAATAGGCTGCCTTGATTCGCGGTCGTGTAATTAAAGTTTTCTGTGAATTCGTTCAGCTTATACAAATCTTTATTGAACCCATTCGCTTGGCAGAAAGCGGAAAACTCAGTCGCCGCCAGTTGTTTGGCTTCTGCTTCATCGGGCGGAGTGACCGCACGGCAGCCCATCAGGCAGAGCAGAAAGAGCGCGGACATCCAGAGCAAAGGTCGGCAATGTTTCATAAGGCGCGGGTCTTTCTCACCATCCGCAAGACCGATTCTTCTTGCGTGAGCCGTGCGATCTCGTCGAGCGCCACCCACGCGAGTTCTTTTGATTCGCTGCTGACGATGAGCGGCGCGTGGCGGTCTGCTTCAAAAAGATAACGCACATCATAATGATAATGTGCCGGTTCGTCGCGGCGCGCGGGAATCGCGTGAATGTCTATGTCAAAAATGTTTTCGGTGACAAAGCGTACCTCGTGCAAGCCTGATTCTTCGCGGGCTTCGCGCCACGCCGCGTCAAGCATTGATGCGTCATCATCTACGTGACCGCCAAGCTGCACCCAAAGTTTGAGCTTGCGGTGATGCGTCAGCAAAGCGTGCTGGCGTTCGCGGTCAAGCACCCACGCCGAACCTGTCAGGTGTCCGACCAATAATGCGCGTGAATGAAAATTATCGTGCGCCGTGACAAAGGCGGTCAGCCGTTCGGTCATTGAGCGTTCGTGTTCGTCAAAAGGTAGGTGCGCGTGCAATTGCGCTAAGAGTTCAAGGCGATTCATTGATTGTGTTGATGTTTGCGTTTCACGAGACCATACCCTAACACAACCTTCGGTTGCGCCTCAATTGGCGAGAGCTTTTTGCGGCGGTATGAAATAAACTCCGCCGCCCAGACGTTACACGAACCGAGCGCCAGTCGCGGCGCGCACGAAACGAAAGACACTATGTTTGAGTCGAACGAACGACGAATGGATGAATTTGAGCGGACGGCGATGCAATACGCCGATCAGCTTTATCGCGTCGCGCTGCGCCTCACGCGCGACAGCGGGCAGGCCGAAGATCTGGTTCAGGAAACTTTTTTGCAAGGCTGGCGGTCGTTTGATCGCTTCACGCCCGGCACGAACCTGCGCGCGTGGCTGTTCAAAATTATGTTCAACACGTTTTACAGCCAGTTGCGCCGCAAACACGAACTGACGGCGCTGGACGATGCAACCGCCGCGACGCTGGTTTATGAACCGCCCATCCCCGAACAACTGACCGACGAAGAAGTCATCGCCGCCCTCGAATCGCTGGAAACGAAATATAAACTGCC
>JANNUY010000846.1:0-7345 GCA_031414155.1 Acidobacteriota bacterium | reverse complement strand
CCCAATTCGACGACGACGACATCGCCTGCGTTGGCGTCTTCGCCCGCGCGCGTGTTGAATCGGTAATCCCAATCGCCCTCTTTGGCGAGTTGCTGAACGGCTTCGTCAAGGTCGGGGCGCACGGGCAGATAACGCATCGTGGTCGCGCGGCCTACCATCTTGATGCTGGGTTGCGTAGCCTTGAGGTGGCTGACAAAACAGTTCTTGTAGCCCTTGTTTTGCGCCGCGCCCCAGAGGTTTTCGATTTGCAACGCCTTGAGTTTGGCGAGTTGCGCATCGGTTACGCGCGGACGTTTAGGCGCGAGCACATCCATCAGCGGCGTCCACGTATTGTGCTGCTTGCGCAAATCGGGCGGCACGGCGTTTTGGCTATTGACCACAGGCTTCAACGCGTAGGCCACGCAAAGCACAACTAACAGGATGGGCAGGATGGGCAAGACAGGCACAAAAGTTCTGACACGAAGCATGTCGCCTCCTCAAAAATTTGTAAGGCAGGTTCTTAACCTGCCTTACGACATTGGCGAAAACTAGACAGGTTGAGAACCTATCTTACAAATTTTCATTGATTGTGATGCGGGAAATTCTGGCGCGCATTCTATGTGCGAGACTTGAGACTGACAAGGTTACGAATTGACGCTGCGGCGGCGGCGCTTCTACTATGCCGCTGCTTTTCACTCATCACCGCAAAGGAATCAAAAATTATGACTTCACCTGACGCTTTACGCGCGCGCTTATCAGAAGGCGGCGTCATCGCTTTTCCCATTACGCCGTTTAACGCAGACCTTTCGCTCAACTTGCCGGGACTGCGCGCCAACCTTGAGAGCCTGATGCAACACCGCTTGAGCGCCGTCGTAGCCGCTGGCGGTACGGGCGAACTCTATTCGCTCACGCCTGCCGAATATGCCCAGGTCGTCAAGCTCACGGTCGAAATCGTCGCAGGCCGCGCGCCCGTGATTGCCGGAGCCGGATTCAATCAACCGCTGGCTGTCGAACTCGCGCAAACCGCCGAAGCGGCAGGCGCGGACGGCATCCTCGGCTTTCCGCCTTATTACCCGCACGCCGATGAAGACGGCTTGCGCGCTTATTACCAAAGCATCGGCGCGGCCACGAAGCTGGGCATGCTGGTTTATAGCCGCGACTGGGCGAACTTCTCTCCGGCGCAAGTCGAAAAGATGGCGGCGAGCATTCCTACGCTCGTCGCGTGGAAGGACGGGCAAGGCGACCTCCGCCGCTTTCAGATGATTATGCAACGCCTGGGTGACCGGCTTTATTGGATTGGCGGCGCGGGTGACGATCTCGTTGCGGGCTATTATTCATTGGGTATTCGCACCTATACGTCTAGCATCGCTACGGTTGAGCCGCGCCTGTCGTTGCAATTGCACGAACTCGCGGCGAACGGTCAACAGGCTGAATTGAACGCACTGCTCACTCAGCACGTCGTGCCGCTTTACGCGATGCGCACGCGGCGCAAGGGTTACGAAGTTTCTACGATGAAAACGCTGATGGATTTGGCGGGCCAAGCGGGCGGCCCTGTGCGTCCGCCGTTGGTGGATGTGAAGGAAGATGAAATCGCCGAGTTGCGCGCAATCTTAAAAGGCTGGCAACAGCATCTGGCTTAATGATTTTGCGGTTGTTTGACGAACTGGCGGGTTTCATCTTCCACAATGCTTTGATAAGCCGGAGCCGCATTCAAGGCTGGATTGGTATTGGCTCCCACTGCCGAAGGCGGAGCCATCTGGTTGACAGGCGGCGCATAGCTGATGGGATGGCTCATAATCGGCAAGGCGGCACGGTTATTCGTCAGCCTGACCAAACGCAACAACATGCCGCAAATCAACGTCAGCGCGGAATAACCGAAGAAGGCCAGCATGAGGCCAAGCGGCGGATCGTGTCTGGCTGCTTCTGGGCTGCTAGTAATTTGGACGATTGACATGGCTACGGCTCCGGCAGTCACGAGCAAAAAACCCAACGAACCAAATAACGTAACCATTTTCAGCACGAATTTCGGATCGAGTTGATTAGCCGCATGGCCTTGCGCCATTCCGCTGACCATTTCAGTCGCCGCCTGCAACGCCAACAGATTCGTACCGCAACGACGACAGAATTTTTGGCTTTGTGCATTTTCCAATCCGCAACTTGGGCAAAACATTTTCGATTTCTCCTGACAGATAAATGTGACTGGCAAGGGCTACGACACGAGTACGCGCGGGGTTCAAACTTTTTCGGCGATGTCTACGAACTCGTCACCGGTAAGCATATTGATTTCAAACGTGTCCAGGCGTTAGTTCGTGGTGACATTTCAGACATCGAAACTGCGAATAATGCGTTGTAAATCAATCCCCGTCAGGGTTTCGGCTGTGGTGTATTCTTCGAGCAAAGTCGTTTGGGTGAGCGCCGCTTCGAGCGCGCCGGGCATTCCCAAGCCATCGTGGGGCGAAGCGTTCCAGTTCGTCGCCGTGCTGATTTGATAATTTGCCAGCACGCCCTCACTGATTTGTAAGTGATGCAACGCGACGCCGCGACTGCCTTCCCAAAAACCGACGCCGCGCGCTTCGGCTGGTACGCGATATTCGCGCGTCATCTGCGTTTCGTCGCGGCGCATGAAATCGAAGGCACGCAACAACTGATGAAAAGCCGTGACCGACGCATAAGCCAATTGGCAGGCGCGCGCACGGTTGCGCTCAAGCGCGTTCGGGCTTTCGGGTGTGAGCCACGCGATGCGGGCTTTGGGCAACTGCACGCGGGGCAATTCGATTTCGAGGCCGCGCGCCGTCGTGCGAATGAATTCGCTTTGCAAGTTCCCTGCCGCCGCCGTCACCCACAAACGCGCCAACGGGCCGGTCTCGACGACTTCACAATCCCAACGCGGCGCAGTCAGCCACGAATAACGGTCATCCCAATTGCGCAACCCAGCTTGCGGAAGCGTCTGTTTATGCCACGGATGCGCTGGCGAAAACTCATCGCGTTCTTTGTTAATGGGGTCAATAGGCCACGCATCGTAGTAAGCGCGTTCGGCGTATTCCTCAATGCCGCAGTTCAACACGGGCAACGAAGTCGTGCGCAACTCACCGCCTAAAATTACGCCTGGCGTCATCCCGCGTTTGGCGCCCCACTGATTGCTGCGCGCGTAACTCGCGTCATAAGCCATTGGGTCATCCCACAAACCGAAGCTGATGAGGTTGGTCGAGACTTCGCCCAAGCGACGGTAACGCGGCTCGACGTTATAAAAGAAATCAAGCAGGTCGCTCCACAACGCGGTCACGCGCTTGGCGTAATCAATCAACAGGTTGACGCGCCCCAACACCAGATTGAATAGATCTTTGTCGGGCTGCAAGGCAATGCCAGCGGGCAAGATCATGGTCGGATGCGGATATTTGCCTAACAAGATCACGATGATCTCACGCGCCGAACGCATCATCCGCAAGGCTTCTTGATAAAGATCGCCTTCGAGCAACGACAACCCCTGCATAATGTCGGCAATACTGCGCAAGCCATGCACTTCGCTGTTGGCCGAAGCCGTTTGCTGCGCTTTCAACCACAACGAAGGCGTCGTCGCGCTCACCACCCGTTCTGAAAAATCAGGCCCTGCCAACAGAAACAGACTCTGAATACAGTTCGCCATCACTTCGCCGCATTGCGCCAGATTGCGCACAATCACCGCCATCGGCGGAGGCGCAACGCCGTAAGCCATCTCTAACGCCATTGCTGAAGAAAGCATATGAGCTACGCTTTCGGTACCGCACGCGCGGCTCGCCAGATGCACCGCATCAGACGGCGCGCGCCCAACCAAGTGCGTTTCGACTTCGCGTAAGATGCCCTGACTGATGCGCGCGTCAATCGTGCGATTCTCTTGCGTATGCACCCACACCTGCGCCGCCAAGCCCGTCGTCACGCGCGCCAACGGAGCCATCGTGAAAGGGCGCACCACCGGCTGATCGCGCAACTCGCGCAACGCCGCAGTACGCGCCAACAATCGTTGCGCACGCTCCTGCACCGCCGTCACTACGTCTTCGGCTTCTTCGCCCGCGCGTAAATAAACCTTGCCGCTGCCGTCCACCACCAACGGCAAACGACGAAAAGGCACGCGCGCCACCGCCGTGCCCGTTCTCGCCCCATTGTCTGTGGTTCTCATATCCATTTTTAAGTGCTAAGTGCTGAGTGCTGAGTTTAGTTTCTTCTACTCAGCACTCAGCACTCAGCACTTTCAACTTAGGCTGCATCCGGTCGCGCCCATTTCAAATGTTGATCGGCAAAATTTGGTTCGGTGCAAGCGATGCAGCCACCACCGACGCGCGTACAGCCGCCGAGGTTTTGCGTCCAGCCATGCGTAGGCACCGAGCAAAGCGCCGTCGGGCGTTCGCCTAACCCATAACCCAACGCCGGTGCGTAATCAGCGCGCGGCGGCAACGGATGTGCTTCGTGTTGATAAAGCCACACAGGCCGCCCCTGCGCGTCGAGTTCCAGCGGTACGAGTTGCGCCATATGCAAAAACACATGCGTCAACGTTTCGACAAAACTTGAACCGGGCGGCGCGCAACCGGGCAGATTGACGACAGGCAAACCGCTGCGGCCTTTGTAATCACGGCCTACTACTTCGCTGACCGTTTTCACGGGAACCACGCCGCCTGCCGCTGCGGGAATGCCGCCCCACGTTGCGCAACTCCCCAAAGCCACCACCGCCGCCGCCTGCGGAGCCAACGCTTTCACCCAATCCAGCGTACTCACCGACTCGCCAATTTCATTGAGCGTCAACGCGGCGAACGTGCCTGGTTCAGCTTCTTCATACAACGCGCCTTCGACGACCAGCACGAACGAAGACAACTGCCCCGCCGCCGCGCGCGCCAACCAATTCGCGTAACGCACGCCGCTGTCAAAAAAGAAATAAGGATGAATGATTTCGAGCGCCGGAGCATCCGGCACGTGGCCGAGCAACAAGTCTTCGAGGCCGGGTTCCGCCGCGCTTAATACCGACACGGTGCAACCGTCACAACCGCCCCCTGACAGCCAAACCAAATAAGCCACCTCTGCACTTGCACCGAATTGCATGCCTTCTCTTCCCTGTTTGAATCTCTGTGAATTGTTGATCTCTTTACGCTGCGGGAATGCTCGAAATTGGCGATTACCAGAACGCGGCGGATTATAAGCACGCTCTCTGAGGCACGCAATGCGACTTTTTTTCGCAGTCATGATAACGCGCTCGCTCAGCGTCATAGCCGCTCGAACAAGACGCCTTCTTGATTAATTATTTGTCAATCTCGAGTACTGCCCGCCAGAAGAGTTCGAGCAAGCCGAGTTTTATCAGAATTATTTTCGCCCGCTGCATTAGTTTCATTCCATGGTGATGAGGGTGCTGCTCGAAGATGGCCTGCCTTCGAGTCTCGCGCTGGCGCGCAGCCGCGAGGCGGGAATGTAGATGGATAAAGAAGCGCAGTGATGCTATGTACCGCCGCCGTCAAATTGCAGCAAATGATTCACAGCGCCAGCCAGCCTTACGACGCGCTGAAACAGGATTGCGGCGGCGCGCTGCAAATCGAACGGCCTTCGGGATTGCGTGCCTACGCGCTGATGATCGCGCCGCTCAATCTCGAACTCTCGCAACTCAACTACCAACAGGCCGCCGCGATGATTTTCATCACCGACCCCGAAATGCAGGCCGAAGTGCCTACGGAAATGCTGCAACGCCTTTACGGCCTCACCCCCGCCGAAGCCAAACTCGCCGCCCTGCTCGCCCACGGCAAAAGCGTCACCGAAGCCGCCGAAGAATTACACGTCACTCAAAACACGGCGCGCACTCACCTCAAACACATCTTTCAAAAGACCGGCGTCAACCGGCAAAACGAACTGGTGAAATTGATTTTGAATAGTCTGGCAGTGCTAAAATAACTCGCTAAGTCAGCAAGTTGCGCGTGCTATCTCAAATACGAGTTGAGTTGTTGGCTGAAGTCGCACGCTCCGAAAAAAGGAATGCCTCGCCCACGAAGCTGCACGAAGAAACACAATAACGACTATTCGCCTCTTCGTTTTCTTTGCGCGGCTGCGTGAGCGAAGCGTTGCTAATCAACTAAATTCGATAGCTCTCAATGAAAATCGTGCGGCAGAACTGATGCCACACTCAACAACTTCATGCTTATACTGTTCACCGAAATCAACTTGTTGTGGAAACTGTGGGCTGTTGGTCTAGCCCACAACTATCGCCCAAAAAACCCATGCCGCAAGGATCTGTTCTTGCCGCAGCGCGCTCCTTATAACCCGTATAAATCTCTTTCAATCCAGCAAGTTGCTCCTCCGACGTTTCGCCACCTCCTCTACTTTTTAACCCTTCGTACTCTTTCCAAGCCTGCTCTGCTGCACCTGAGTTATCTAAAGGTAACCATAGCTCAGGTACATTATTAGGATTCTGGGTGGATGGTGGGCCAAAAGCACTTAGCAGATGGTGAAAATCCGAACGAGTGCGACCTCGCGGGTTGCTATCTTTGCAATCATAGCGAAGAACAATGTTGTATTTATGATTTTGATTTAAAGTCAGTGGGAAATTCCCCACTGAAATCTTCGCTATCTCATCATCATTAATACCAATTGCCAGAACTTGCCCAATCATACCAAAATCGCTAAATCTGTCATCAGCTAGCTTCTTCAAAGGAATAGAGCGCATAAGCGTATATGCCATTCCCGTTTCAATAGAAAATCTAGGCGTTAATTTTTCAGAATACTTCTTACATCTCTTGGGATATATTTCACTCTCTAAGTCAACTGCCCAACGAAAATCGTATCGGTCGGTAGCAGTCAGCCGGTTAAATGTAGGAGTAGGTTGATACAAACAAACCCCTGATGGGCGTTGGCTTGTAATTTTCACTACCTGATTATTTCTAGGAATAATATCTATGAAGTCGCTCGAATCGCTTCGATTGCAAATTGTCATCTTAAAATCGTGCCCCCTAATATCATCAGCGAGCCGCCCACATTCAAAGGTAGTTCCCTTCATTGCCGCAGCAAAAAGGCCGTGAATCAAAACTTGAACGCGTGGCTGACTTGGTACACTAAGAGAAACTTCTGGTTGTGAAGACATATATTGTGATCTCCTATAGATTAGCTCCCCCAATAACCGCATACGCTGCCCAGGCAAGCCGTGGGTGTGAGGGAGTAGTTGTAGTGTGAATAGCTTCGAGTTGAGCAGATCGAAGCGCTCCAGTTGCAGAGTGAGACTGACGTAAGTAATGGTAGTGAAAGCGAGTCATTATGTTGCGAGTGTAATGTGAGTCTATATCCCATAAGCTAGCGATAACAGTAGGAACACCAGTAGACAAAAAGGGGCGAGCCAAATTAAGTGACCCCTCACCGCTTAAAG